>NZ_APIO01000050.1:0-19155 GCF_000408945.1 Pseudomonas sp. G5(2012) | reverse complement strand
CGCAGCAATGGATATGTACTCCGACAACAATCGCCCACAGGGGATTGGGGGCATCTACAAAAAATCACAAATTTCTGCAGGTCTATCCGCATTGCGATCGTTTTCAACTCGCCGCCAGCCGGGCGTTCTCTTTCAATATCTCGGCAAACTCCAGGGCTGGCCCCAGCAGTTGCTCGCCCTTGCGCGTGAGGATGCCGTAGTCCTGTGGCACCAGGTGCAGTGGTGTATCCAGGGTCTTGAGCTGGCCGCTCTTGAGCAGCGGATCGACCATGGCATGGGGCAGCATGCCGATCATTGGCCCGCGTTGCAGCACCTGCAGGAAGGTCTGCATGGAGATGGTATCGACGGTGTTGCGAGGCATGCCCACGCCAGCTTCGGCGAATGCCAGTTCCATGCGGCCGCGAATCGGCGTGCCTACCGGGTAGAGAATCCACGGCAAGTCCACCAATTGCTGCAATGAGAGAGGTCCGGCACCGGCCAGCGGATGACGGTCGTTGACCACGATGCAGAACGGTTCGGGCGCCAGCGGCTGGAAGTCGTAGCGCTGCTGCTGGGTTTGATCGGTGAACCGGGCGATGGCCAGGTCGAGGTTTTTTTCCTCGAGCATTTTCATCAGGTGGTTACTGGTTTGCTCCACCACCTCGATCGACAGTAAGGGCCAGCGTTCCTTGATCTGCAAAATGGCCTCGGGCAAGGCCACGGCGGTGGCGGCGAAAATACCGCCAATCCTGAGGTGGCCGTGACCACCCTCGCGCAGGCTGCTTATCTGTTCGACAAACGAACGTGCATCGTTCAGGGCAATCTGCGCATAGCGCAGCACATGCTCACCGAGCGCCGTGGGCGGCATGCTGCGCGGCAGGCGTTCGAACAAGGCAAAACCGAGCAGGCTTTCGATTTCCTTGAGCATCTTGCTGATGGCCGGTTGGCTGAGATTCATCTGTTGCGCTGCCAGGTGCATGTTGCGCGTGCGCCCGAGGGTATCGATCAGCTGCAAATGCCTGAATTTGAGCCATCCGCAAACGCTGGAAAATGAAAGTTCCGACATGGGCACCCCTCGTCGAGCAATAACTGCACGTTATCGAATACTGAAATTATCTCATTGGAGTTTATCGACTGTGCGCCCTAGCGTGAAGCCTTTACGAACCAGGAAGATTGCCATGTCGCTGATGCTTACTCCCGAAAACACCCTGCCGGTCGATGGCGTGGCCGGTACCTTGATCGGCCGTGCCTGGGTGCCGGGGCGAATCGCCGGCCCTTCGCCGATCGTCCTGCGCGCCGACGGCGTATTCGACCTGTCGGAGCGCTTCGCGACCTTGAGTGACTTGCTTGAATCCGATGCCCCGCTCGCGGCAGTACGCCAGACCCCCGGCACTTTCATCGCCAGTGTCCAGGACCTGCTGGCCAACACCGGCCCCGGCACCGATCCGTCCAGGCCTTACTTGCTGGCGCCCCTGGATCTGCAAGTGATCAAGGCGGCCGGCGTGACCTTCGCCGCCAGCATGATCGAGCGAGTGATCGAGGAGCAGGCCGGTGGCGATGCCGCCAAGGCCGAAGCTGTGCGGGCCACCGTGCACGGCGTGATCGGCGACAACCTGCGCTCGATCGTTCCGGGATCGGAACAGGCCATGCACTTGAAAGCCTTGTTGATCGAACAGGGCATGTGGTCACAGTATCTGGAAGTGGGTATCGGGCCGGACGCGGAAATCTTCACCAAGGCACCGGTGCTGGCCTCTGTGGGCAGTGGCAGCCGAATTGGCATTCACCCCGGATCGCAGTGGAACAACCCGGAACCGGAAGTGGTGCTGGCGGTCAACAGCCGCGGGCAGATCCACGGTGCCACCCTGGGCAACGACGTCAATCTGCGCGACTTCGAAGGCCGTAGCGCGCTGTTGCTGAGCAAGGCCAAGGACAATAATGCCTCCTGCTCGATCGGGCCTTTCATCCGCCTGTTCGATGAGCATTTCAGCCTGGACGATGTCCGCGCCTGCGTGGTCGACCTTGAGGTACAAGGCGAGGACGGCTACCGCATGCACGGATCGAGTTCCATGAGCCAGATCAGCCGTGACCCACAGGACCTGGCCGACCAGACCCTCAACGCCAATCACCAATATCCCGATGGTTTCCTGCTGTTTCTCGGTACCCTGTTCGCTCCGACCGAAGATCGCGATCATGTCGGCAGCGGTTTCACCCACAAGGTGGGAGACCGGGTCAGTATCAGCAGCCCATTGCTTGGTCGTTTGCACAACGAGGTGACACTCAGCTGCGAAGCAACGCCATGGACCTTTGGCGTGAGTGCCTTGCTGCGTAACCTGGCCTCCCGTGGACTGCTTGCACGCTGATGCCGCAAAAGAGTGTCGCTTCATCCAATTACAAGAGAGAAATGCATCATGAGTGATACGCCTGGACGTCGCCTGCGCAGCGAGCAATGGTTCAATGACCCTGCCCACGCCGACATGACTGCCCTGTATGTCGAACGCTACATGAACTACGGCATGACCCGTGAAGAGCTGCAATCGGGACGTCCGATCATTGGTATCGCCCAGACGGGCAGCGACCTGACGCCTTGCAACCGTCATCATCTGGAACTTGCGCAGCGGGTCAAGGCCGGCATTCGTGATGCGGGCGGGATCCCCATGGAGTTCCCCGTCCATCCGATCGCCGAACAGTCACGCCGGCCGACCGCCGCACTGGATCGTAACCTGGCCTATCTGGGGCTGGTGGAGATTCTCCACGGCTATCCACTCGATGGTGTCGTGCTCACCACCGGTTGCGACAAGACCACCCCGGCCTGCCTGATGGCCGCCGCGACCACGGATCTTCCTTCCATTGTCCTGTCTGGCGGGCCGATGCTCGACGGCCACCACAAAGGCGAATTGATCGGCTCCGGCACCGTGCTCTGGCATGCGCGCAACCTGATGGCCGCCGGGGAAATCGATTACGAAGGCTTCATGGAAATGACTACCGCGGCATCGCCTTCGGTGGGTCACTGCAACACCATGGGCACGGCCCTGTCGATGAACGCCCTGGCCGAAGCGCTGGGCATGTCGCTACCGGGTTGCGCGAGTATTCCGGCGCCGTATCGCGAGCGCGGGCAAATGGCCTACGCCACCGGCAAGCGCATCTGCGAACTGGTGATGCAGGATGTGCGGCCCTCGCAGATCATGACCCGCGAGGCCTTCGAAAATGCCATCGCCGTGGCCTCGGCACTGGGGGCATCGAGTAACTGCCCTCCCCACCTGATCGCCATCGCCCGGCACATGGGCGTCGAGCTGAGCCTCGACGACTGGCAACGCATTGGCGAAGACGTACCGTTGCTGGTCAATTGCATGCCGGCCGGCAAGTACCTTGGCGAAGGTTTCCATCGCGCCGGCGGCGTTCCGGCGGTGATGCATGAACTGAAAAAGGCCGGGCGCCTGCACGAAGACTGCGCCACGGTCAGCGGCAAGCGCATTGGCGAGATCGTCAGCAGCACGCTGACCAGTAACGCCGATGTGATCTACCCCTTTGAAACGCCACTCAAGCACCGCGCAGGTTTCATCGTGCTCAGCGGCAACTTCTTCGACAGTGCGATCATGAAGATGTCGGTGGTGGGTGAAGCCTTTCGCAAGACCTACCTGTCCGAGCCTGGCGCGGAAAACAGCTTCGAAGCGCGGGCGATCGTGTTCGAAGGGCCGGAGGATTATCACGCGCGGATCGACGACCCGGCGCTGGACATCGATGAGCGCTGCATCCTGGTCATTCGCGGTGCGGGCACCGTGGGCTACCCGGGCAGTGCCGAAGTGGTGAATATGGCGCCCCCGGCAGCGCTGATCAAGCAAGGTATCGACTCCCTGCCCTGCCTTGGCGACGGTCGCCAGAGCGGCACATCGGCCAGCCCTTCGATCCTCAACATGTCGCCGGAAGCGGCCGTGGGCGGTGGCCTGGCGTTACTGAAAACCAACGACCGCCTGCGCGTGGACCTCAACGCCAGATCGGTGAACCTGCTGGTCGACGAAGCCGAAATGGCCCGCCGCCGCGCCGAGTGGACGCCCAACATCAAGGCTTCGCAAACCCCTTGGCAAGAGCTTTACCGGCAACTGGTCGGACAGCTGTCCACGGGCGGCTGCCTGGAACCGGCCACCCTGCATTTGCGCGTCATTGCCCGAAGCGGCGGCGAACCACGGCATTCGCACTGACGGCTGTTGCGGCAGCTGCCGTCCCTGTGATCGTGGATACAAACCCATCAACACCACTGTGCGCTATGCACAGTGGCGTCGATGGACTATTCGAAACCACGTTGGTGATCAGTCGACAAGCCGGCGCAACGCCTCCCGTACCCCCTCAGGTATCGCGACCGAGACGTTACTCGCGCGATCGACGTACACATAGACGACATAGCCCAGCGCCGACGCTTCGGATTCGTCGTTGCGGAAGATGCCCAGCTCGTAACGCGCACTGCTGTTGCCCAGGTGGCTGATGCGCAAACCCACCGTCACCACGTCGGGAAAGGTGATGGGTGAAAGGAAAGTGCAGCTCGACTCGACGATCAGGCCGATGACCGGGCTGCTGTCGATGTCCAGGGTACCCTGCTCCACCAGGAAATGACTGATCGCCGAATCGAAGAACGAGTAGTAGACGATGTTCTGCACATGACCGTAGGAATCGTGGTCACCCCAACGTGTGCCGAGGGTATAGAAGCACCGGAAATCTTCGCGTCGGGGACGGTAGGCCTTGCTGCTCATAGCACCTCCCGGTAGATGGCCAGGACGTCCGCCTGGCTTACCGTGCGCGGGTTGTTGCCGAGCAGGCGCGCTTGCTTCATCGCATCCTCGGCCAGTGCCTGGATATCGGCCTCACCGATGCCCACGTCGCGCAAACGGGTCGGCAATTGCAGTTCACCGGCCAGCCCGCCCAGATAATCGGCCAGGGCGCGTGCTCTCTGCAGTTCGCTGCCCGTCTCGTTTGGCAGCACGATCTCGGCGAGCTGCGCGTAGAGTGGCGCTGCCGCCTCCAGGTTGAAGCGCATCACCGCACCCAGCACCAGCGCGTTGGACACCCCGTGCGGCACATGGAAACGCGCGCCAATCGGGTAGGCCAGTGCGTGCACCGCAGCCACCGGTGAGTTGGCAAAGGCCATGCCGGCCAGGCATGCACCCAGCAACATGTTCTCCCGAGCGACCAGGTCGGCACCCTCGTGACAGGCTTGATGCAGGCTACCGCAGAGCAGGCGCAAGGCATCTTTGGCGAGGCAATCGGAGAGCGGGTTTTTCAGGTGGCGACTGGTGTAGGCCTCCACCGCATGGACCATGGCATCAATACCGGTCGCGGCAGTGATATGCGCTGGCAACCCCAACGTCAGTTCGGCATCCAGCACCGCCAGGTCTGGCAACAGGGATGGCGAGATCACCACATTCTTTTCACCGGCACCGGTGGTGACCACCGAGACAGCGGTAACCTCAGAGCCAGTACCGGCGGTGGTGGGCACCAGGATCAGCGGCAGGCGTGCGCCCTTGCTCTGGTTGATGCCATAGATCTGCGCCAGCTCCTCGCCGCCGCGCAACAGCAACGCAGCCAGCTTGGCGGCATCCAGCGAACTGCCGCCACCAAATCCGACCACGCAATCGGCGCCGCAAGCCCTGCCCGCTTCAACCGCAGCGAGAATCACTGCCTCTGGCGGGTCGGCCAGTACCTCGGCAAATACCTGCACCGGCACGCCCGCTGCAGCAAAACCACTCAGCACCGGTTCGAGCAACCCGGCTGCCATGACGCCCGCGTCGGTCACCAGCAGCACAGAGCTGGCCCCCAGGTCCAGCACCTGCGTGGCAAGACGGGTAGCGGCACCGCGCTCGATGATGATCGAGCGGGTGGTATTGAATGCCATCGATAGCATCGCAAGGGTTCTCCAGTTTTGGTTTTGACGACCTCCGCTCGTCTGGCGTGAGGCTCCAGACCGATACCGTAGAGGTTCGTCTCAATCCCTCTCCCCCCTCCTTCAGAGTGGGGGCCACGTTATCCGGAGGCGTCGCTGAGCCTATTTCCCAAAAAACGAATAAACCTATTTTTTTCATAGGGTTGGCAGCACGACAACGACCACCCGAATCCGGAACGAACGCACTCGCCCGATCCCTATACTCGCCCTACGAACGACCTCGCCTACAACAACAAGTCCAAGAGGAATACACATGAGCAACCGTTGTGCGCCAATCAATGGTGCCGAAAGCCTGGTACGCACGCTGCTGGAAGGTGGAGTGGACACGTGCTTCGCCAATCCCGGGACCAGCGAAATGCATTTTGTTGCCGCGCTCGACCGCGTCCCCGGCATGCGCTGCGTGCTGGGCCTGTTCGAAGGCGTCGTTACCGGCGCGGCGGATGGCTATGCGCGCATTGCCGGCAAGCCTGCGGCCACGTTGCTGCACTGCGGCCCCGGCCTGGCAAACGGCCTGGCCAATCTGCACAACGCGCGACGAGCGAACTCGCCGGTCATCAACATCATTGGCGACCACGCCACCCATCACCGCCAGTACGACACGCCACTGACCGCCGACGTCGAAGGTTGGGCACGTCCCGTCTCGGTCTGGACGCGCACCGCTACAGAGGTTGGCGCGGTCGGAACCGCCGCTGCGGCGGCGATCCAGGCTGCCTGTACCGCACCGGGCGGCATCGCCAGCCTGATCCTGCCCTCTGATGTCAGCTGGGATGCAGGCGGCCAGGTCGCAGCACCCATGCCGTCGATACCCGCGCCACGCGTTTCCCCCGATGTGCTGCTGAATATCGCCCGCACCTTGCGCAGTGGCCGGCCCAGCCTGTTGCTGGTGGCCGGTCGTGCCCTGGCAGAGGATGCCATGGCCGATGCCCAGCGCATCGCGGCGGCGACAGGTGCGCAACTCTTCTGTCCGGTGCAAAACGCGCGCATACCCCGCGGGCGCGGGCGCTTCGAGATCGAGCGGATACCCTACTTCGCAGACGCCGCCCGCGCCCGGCTCGACGGCATCGCCAATGTCATCCTGGTCGGCGCCCCGGCACCCGCGAATTTTTTCGCCTACCCGGGCAAATCCTCGCGGCCCTATGCAGACGATGCCACGGTCCACGTGCTGGCGCGCCCGGAAGAGGACCTGGCCGATGCTCTGCGCCGCTTGGCCGAGGAGCTGGCAGCGCCGCCGCTGACCTGCCCCCAGACCGCTGCCGAAACCCAACTCGGCAGCGGCCCGCTGAGTTCCGCAGCGGTCGCCCAGTCACTCAGTGTCCTGCTGCCGGAACATGCGATCGTGGTCGATGAGGCCGCGACCTTTGGCCATGCGTTCTATCCAGGAACCCGGCATGCCGCACCCCATGACTGGCTGCAGAACACCGGTGGCGCCATCGGTCACGGCCTGCCTATGGCCCTCGGCGCCGCGGTCGCCGCTCCCGAGCGACGGGTAGTCGCCCTGCAGGCCGACGGTTCCGCCATGTATACGCCGCAGGCACTGTGGACCATGGCCCGCGAGCGGCTCGACGTCACCGTAGTGATCCTCGCCAACCGCAAGTACGCCATCCTCCAACTCGAACTAGCCAACGTCGGTGCCACGGCCGGTGCGACCGCCATGAACATGCTCGATCTCGGCAACCCGGACCTGGACTGGGTGCAGATCGCCACGGGCATGGGTGTGGAAGCGGCAAGGGCCGACACCATGGAGCGTTTCAACGAACTGTTCGCCATGGCCAATCGCCGACCGGGGCCGTTCCTGATCGAGCTCGTCGTGTGAACAACCTCAAGTCTCCCAATCACCACTATCCGCGTCGGAGCGACACATGAATGACACCCTCTCGCAGTATCCAGACATCGCTAGCGCAGACCCTGGCACGAGGCGCGTCTACGCCAAGGTGCTGTGGCGGTTGATGCCCTTCCTGATGCTGGCGTTCATCGTCAATGCCATCGACCGTATAAACCTGTCGTTTGCCAAGCTGCGCATGGCCGAGGACATTCTGCTCAGCGACGCTGCCTACGGTATCGGCGCGGGGATTTTCTACCTCGGCTATATCCTCTTCGAGGTCCCCAGCAACCTGTATATGCAACGGGTCGGCGCTCGCCGCACCATCACGCGCATCATGTTGCTGTGGGGCATGGTCACCGTGGCGACGGCCTTCGTCACCACGGCCAACCAATTGATCGCCGCACGGTTCCTGCTGGGCATGGCTGAGGCCGGGTTCTTTCCGGGAATAATCCTGTACATGACGTACTGGTTGCCAGCGTCCTTGCGTGGGCGGGTCACGGCCGGATTGTTGATGGCGGGCATGATGGCCGGGATCATTTGCGGACCGCTGTCTGGCGTGATCATGACCCACCTGGATGGCTGGCTGGGGTTCAAGGACTGGCAAATGCTGTTCATCCTGACCGGCGCGCCCACCATTCTACTGGGCATCTTCGGCTGGTTCTGGCTGACTGACCGTCCCGAGCAGTCCAATTGGCTGACCGCTGAAGAAAAGCGCCAGATCGCCCAGGACATTTGCAGTGAGCCGGGCGCGGTTGGCAGTCACTTCGGCGGCGTGCTGCGCGAGCCTCGAATGTACATCGCCGGACTCGTCTACTTTTGCATCTACAGCGGTTCAAACACCGTGACCTACTGGATCCCGACGCTGATCCGCGGCTTCGGCCTGGAAGACCTGAAGCTGATCGGCATGCTGGCCGCCCTGCCCTTTATCGTCGCGGTGTGCGCCATGTATTTGCTGGGGCGCAGTTCCGACCGGCATATGGAACGCCGCTGGCATCTGGGCCTGACCATGATCGTGGGTGCGGGCAGTTTTGCCCTGCTCGGCCTGGCGCAGGGCAATGTGGTGCTGTCGATCTTTCTCATGAGCTTGGGCTCCGCTGCTGCGCTGTCGGCAATACCGCTGTTCTGGACGATCCCGCCGGCTTTGCTGAACAAGGCCGGTGCGGCAGGTGGCATTGCAGTCATCAGCAGCCTGGGCAACCTTGCCGGCGTGCTCAGCCAGGCCGCTGTCGGCTCGATTAAATCCGCCACTGGCAGCCTGTACCTGGCGTTCGATGTGATGGCGCTCGTGATGGTGCTAGGAGCGCTGGTGTTGCTGATCGGGATACCGGCTCACGCCCTGAAGGATCGACGGGATTCCAAGGCATAAACCATAACCTTTAGGAGCGAGCCTGCTCGCGATGAGTGTGAAGACGCCGAGTTCATCCAGGAATCCGTGTTTTCGTTAACGTCCATCGCGAGCAGGCTCGCTCCTACAGGGGTATCGGGTTATGCCGAGGAACTTGGGAAACGCGGCATCTTGTAGGAGCGAGCAGGCTCGCGCCTACAAGGTGCCAGCGTAACGATCCATCAATTGACCCATGCGTGCCAGGTACTCACCCCGGCCCAGATGCAGGATGTGGTTGCCCGCAAACCAGTGCATCTCGCTGCCCGGCCAGTGCTGGTGCAGCAGGCGCACATGTCGTGGCAAGGTGACCCGGTCTCCCGCGCCGCCGATGACCAGCATGCGCTCGCCGTCCAGGCACGGGGCGTAGGTCAGCGGGTTGTGCACGGCCAATAACCCGCGCATTTGCGCCACGCCAATGCCCTGGCTGCGCATCAGCCGGGAAAGCAGTAGCCCCGTGGGTTGCCACTCAAGGAACGCATCGATCGGGCTGACCGCGGGCACAATCGGCACGCACCAGGCCAGGCGCTCGTCAACGGCCGCCAGCAGCGCCGCGGTGTAACCTCCCAGGGAAATGCCCGTCACACCGATCTGCTCGACGCCACGCCCCTGCAGATAACTGATGAACACCCTCAGGTCGTGGATCGCATGCAGCGGCGCCTCGTTAAACGCCGCCAGCCCACTGCCGAACAGTCCCTGGCCGCTGAACCAGTTACCGCGTTCGGCGCGCGGGCCGTGGTGCGGAAACGTGAATAACAGGACGTCGTAGCCGCGTCGGTAAAAACCGGCCAGCGACAGGACGTGGGCATTGATCCAGTGCGGGTCAGCGGCGAAACCATGGATGACGATCAGCGTCGGTCGCGGCCGATCGCCATGGCACCAGTGCTGCGCATGTGCGTAGGCGTTGCGCTGCATGGACTCGAACTGCGGGCGGGCGTACGGGTTGAGTGGTTTGAATGGGCTTGCGAAACGCAACTGCAGGCGGCGGATGTCCTTGCCGGGCAACTCGCGCTGCGCGATCACGATGTCCTTTGGCGGCGGCAGAAATACCCGCGAGGCGTCGGCGGCGCGCGCCAGCGGTTCGTAGAAACTCAGTGCCTCGAATTCACGCTGCAAACGGCCAGGCCTGGATAGCGTCGCCAGGGCGCTTGCCGCGACCGTAGTCGACAAGGCGGTGCGCATCACTCGTTCGATAGCGGCAGTGCCATGGATCTTCAAGGGGTGTCGGGGATCCAGTTCAGTGCCATCGGCCTGCCGCCAGAAGTCTTCGGGCAAACGCTCCCACCAGGGACTGAGTGAATCGCCTGACTGTTGCACACTCGCGCAGCGTTCTTCAATCAACACACAAAACTCCTCTGCGGCCGAGGGTCAGCTTGCGCGTCCCGACGACGCGCACAGGCCCCTGCGACAGCGTGCAGGATAAAGACCGCGCCAGCCAGGTACTCCCCCCCTTTTGCAGGGGGACCGGGCACCCGCAGATCGACGAATCTGACAGTCGTCGACCTTCGTCGCATTGACGGGGCCCGGACGAGCACGATCGACAGCTCTCGGGCATTCCACAACTACTACCTAGCGAGAGCCTCAACGATGAGCAAACTGAGCGGGTTAGACGCCCTGTTCCTGAAAGTCGATCGTCCGCATGCCGCGTCGCACTGCACCATGATCTACATCTACGATCAGTCCACGGTAGAGGGGCAACGCCTCGGCTTTCGGCAGATCGTCCAGCATATCTCCGAGCGCCTGGACGTCTCGCCGGTGTTCAAGCGCAAGATCGTCCAGGTGCCCTTCGGTCTCGGTTATCCCTATTGGGTGGAAGACGATCTGTTCGACATCGACTTCCACGTTCGCCATTTCGCGCTGCCCAAACCGGGCGACTGGCGCCAGTTCTGCATCATGGTGTCGCGTATCCATGCCCGCTCCGTGGATCTTTCCCGGGCACCCTGGGAGATGTACGTCATCGAAGGCCTCGACAACATCGAGGGCATCCCCAAGGGCAGCTTCGCCATTCTCACCAAGACCCACCACGCTGCGATGGATGGCGCCGCCGCAGCGGAACTGACCTGGGCCCTGCACGATGTGGCCGGCGCGCAGGGCAAGCCCGTTGCAGTGGTGGACAAGGCGAGCGCAGCGGAGAGCTTGCCGACGGGCCGGGGACCGCTGGACACGCTCAGCCGCATGCTGACCGACAACGCCATGTCCTGCGCGCGCATGGCCCTGCCGTTGGCGCGCGTGCTGCCCAAGCTCACCATGGCCAGCCTGCGCAAAATGGCCTATTCGGTATTGGGCTCCGAAGGCGGCGCGCCGCGCACCCGCTTCAACAGTAACGTGACGTCCAGCCGGGTCTGGGATTCGGTCACGCTCGATCTGGGCGTAGTGAAACAGATCAAGAGCCTGGTGCCCGGGGCCACGGTTAACGATGCGGTACTGGCCTTGGTCGGCGGCGCGATGCGTCGCTACCTGATCGCGAAGGATGAACTGCCAGAGAAATCGTTGGTGACCCTGGCACCGGTCAACACCCGCCAGGGCAATGAAAGCGTCGCCGCCGGCAACACTGTGTCAATGCTGACCTTCCCCCTGCGCACAGACATCGAAGACCCGGTCGCCCGCCTGGAGGCGTTGCAGGTTGCCACCTCGCAATCCAAGGCGATCCAGAATGCAGTTGGTGCAAGCGACCTGACCAACCTGCAGAAATTCGCGCCCCCCGCCACCCTGGGCCTGGCCGGTCGCCTGGCGACGTTGATGGGCATGGGCGGCAAGGGCCCGGTGATCCTGCACAATTGCATGGTGACCAACGTCCCCGGCCCCAATGTGCCGCTCTACATGCTCGGCGCCAAGCTGGTGTATTGGTGCGGTGTCGGCCCGCTGGTCGATGGACTGTCGTTGATCTGGAACCCCTCCAGCTACTGCGGGAAGATGTTCATTTCACTGACCAGCTCACCGAACGTCGTTCCCGACCCGGACTTTCTCGCGCAGTGTCTTATGGATTCGTACGAGGAGATGAAGGGCTTGGCACAACAGGCACCGAAGGTAGCGAAAGGTCGACGCGTTGGCCGAAAACCGCTCGCACCGAAGGTTGAAGACAAGCAGGCGATCTGACTGCAGGCCTGATGCCTCATGATCGTTCCCACGCCGAGCGTGGGAACGATCAAACCGGCGCGCGAGGCCCTGTAGGAGCGAGCATGCTCGCGAGGGTCTTCAACGATAACACTGGGCACCTGATACCCCTCGGTGCTCTCAGGCTCATCGCGAGCATGCTCGCTCCTACAGGTTCTACCAAGTGAGTAGCTGTAAAAGCGGAAACGCCAGCCGCCGAACCGGATATGTACACCATCGGGAACGCAGGCAAGGCGGAGCGCCGAAACGCCCCGCCCTGTACTCAGACGTTACCCAGACCACCGCCGCAGACCAGTACCTGGCCGCTGACGTAATCCGATTCCGGGATGCAGAACAGGTACACCGCGCCAGCAGCCTCCTCGGTGTTGCCTGGGCGACCCAGTGGAATCATGCTTTTGGACTGTTCGACAATGGCGGGGCTGATGCCCACCTTGATCTCGCGACCTTCGATGTTGATGAAGTGCGGGTCACCCTCCACCGGCTGGGTCTGGCGGGTTTCGATATGACCAAAGGCCACCGCATTGACGTTGACCTTCATGCGCCCCCATTCCTTGGCCAGGCATTTGGTCATGCCCAGCACGCCAGCCTTGGCCGTGGAGTAGTTGACCTGGCCTGGGTTACCGCCAGCGGACGTCGACGCGATATTGACCACCTTGCGATTGACCACTCGACCTTCGGCCGCCTCTTTCTTGGCCATGGCGCTGATGATCGGCTGGGCAGCGCGCAGGATGCGAAACGGCGCAGTGATGTGACAGTCGATGATCGCGTACCACTGCTCATCGCTCATCTTCTGGATCACGTTGTCCCAGGTGTAGCCGGCGTTGTTGACGATGATGTCAATGGCGCCATAGTTGTCGACCGCGGTCTTGACGAAGCGGTCGGCAAAGTCGGCCGCAGTGACGCTGCCGACACACGCAACGGCTTCACCACCCAGGGCACGGATTTGCGCAACCACTTCTTCAGCGGGGCCGGCGTCCAGGTCGTTGACCACGACGCGCGCGCCGTCGCTGGCCAGTTTAAGGGCGACACTGCGCCCGATGCCACGACCGGAACCGGTGACCAGGGCGACTTTGCCTTCGAGCTTTTTCATGGGGATATACCTTGTTTTTGTTGGATTTCAGGTGAGTGCCACGGTCGCTTCGCCGAGCAGTTTTTCGTCGCCGTACTGATTGACACAGCGAATCGCCAGGCGCGCACGTCGTTCGCCATCGACCTCGAACAGCTCAATGACCTTGCCGTGGCACGTGGGGATGTGACCCAGTTGGGTAATGCCGGTGAAGCGCACTGCCAGGCTGCGGATCTGCTGCTGCGGTATCCAGGCGGTGAGCAGGCGGCCGAGGTAGGCCACCGAGAGCATGCCGTGGGCAAAGACATCGGGCTGACGGGCCTTGCGGGCGAAATCCAGGTCGATGTGCACCTGGTTGTGATCACCCGAGGCGCCCGCATACAACGCCAGGGTAGTACGGTTGATAGCAGGTAAAACCAGCGGCGGCAGCTCAAAGCCGATCTGCACATCGTGCAGCTGGGGCAAGTTCATGACGGGTTCCTCAGCGTTGCACGAGTGAAGAGCGGATATCAGCGATGTGCTGACCTTCCTGGTTGGTGACACGGGTTTGTTGCACCACGAAGGTCAGCGCCCCGCCTTTCTTCTCGTAGACATCCACCACCCGGGTGTCGAAGGTGAGCACGTCGCCGGCATAGGCCAGGCCGTGATAGTCGAACCCCTGTTCGGCATGCAGGATGCGCCCCAGGTCGAAGCCGAATATGTCCTGGACGATATGGTCGCTGTCGCGCCCTTCGTCTTCCAGGCACATCAGGAAACTGGGCGGTACCGGCAATGAGCTGTGCCCGGCGTTTCGGGCGGCATCTTCGTCGGTGTACACCGGGTCGGTTTCGCCGATGGCCTTGGCGAAAAAGCGCAGGCGCCCCTTTTCAACTTCGCAAGTGGTCACGCCCAATGAGCGGCCGATCAGACTCTTGTCTGGCATGTCACGCAGTCCTCATTGTGAGAAAAAGGCGCGCCCTCGACAGGCACGCCGTGTCATCAGCCGCGGCCGAAAAGCGTCACGATGCCCGCGCCGCCCAAGCCCAGGTTGTGCTGCAAGGCGTGCTGGATATTGTCGACCTGGCGTTTGTCGGCGGTGCCGCGAAGCTGATGGGTCAGCTCGTAGCATTGGGCCAGGCCGGTGGCGCCCAGCGGGTGACCTTTGGACAGCAGACCGCCGGACGGATTGATCACCACTTGCCCGCCATACGTGTTGTCGCCGTCCATGACGAATTTTTCGGCACCGCCTTCCGGGCAGAAACCCAGGCCTTCATAGGTCAACAACTCGTTGTGGGCGAAGCAGTCGTGCAGTTCGCAGATGCGGATGTCTTCCGGGCCGACGCCCGCTTTTTCGTAGACTTCAGTGGACGCCTGACGAGTCATGCCAACGCCGACGATGCTGATCAGCGAACGCGGTTCGAAAGCTTGCGGCTGGTCGGTCACCAGGGACTGGGCCAGGATGCAGACATCGGTACGCAAACCGTGTTGTTTGGCGAAACGCTCAGAAACCAGAATGGTTGCAGCACCGCCACAGGTCGGCGGGCACGCCATCAGACGGGTCATGACGCCCGGGAAAATCACCTGGTCGGCCATGACTTCTTCGGTCGTCAGTACCTTCTTGAATACCGACAACGGGTTGTTCGCACCATGGCGGCTGGCCTTGGCGCGAATGGCGGCGAAGGTTTCCATCTTCGTGCCGTATTTCTCCATGTGCTCTTTGCCCGCGCCGCCGAAGAACTTCAGGGCGTCCGGCATTTCACGGCCTTCAGGGAAGATCGCGTCAGCCACTTCATGGCCCTTGCCATACGTGATCGGCCGATCAAGCCAATGGGATTTGAGGGCGCCGGGCTGCATCTGCTCAAAGCCAAACGCCAGTGCGCAATCCACCGCACCGCTTTCCACCGCCTGGCGCGCCAGATAGAGCGCGGAAGAGCCGCTGCCGCAGTTGTTGTTGACGTTGATTACCGGAATACCGGTCAGGCCCACCTCGTAGAGCGCCGACTGGCCGCTGGTGGAGTCGCCGTACACATAACCGGCGTAGGCCTGCTGCACCTTGCGGTAATCCAGGCCGGCATCCTGCAGCGCCTGGCGAATGGCTTGCGCGCCCATCTCGACGTAGGTACCGCTCTGGCCGGGCTTGGCAAAGGGGATCATGCCGACACCGGCAACAATTACTTTCTGGGACATCACTTTCTCCAAGGTCAGTTATCAGGCCTGTGCCGCACGCCCCAGCCTGGAGCGAGCGCAGCAAACCGTCGAACGATGGTCACGTACACCGCACGCCCCCATACCCCCTCCGGTGGAGGGGGCTTCAAGGCCATGCGCAAAGCAATCGGGGGGCGCGACCAGTGGAGGGGGATCCCCCCCCACTCGAGGGGGAGGCACAAAAGGCAGTGGCGTTAGCGTTGCGTGGCGGTACACAAGAACAACAAGATCAAAGGGGTAACCAACACGTGACTTTCGCAAGACATAAGAGCTCCCGACGCCAGTGGTCCACCACCACTTTTCCCATCGAGTTGCGCCCTCACCTGCTGGCCTTGGCCGTGGGCCTTGGGTCGTGCGCCGGTGCCAACGCTGTCGACTTCCAGATCGGCGAAATCGAAGGTCAGTTCGATTCATCCCTATCCATCGGTTCCAGTTGGGCCGTACGTGGGCCTGACCCCAAATTCATCAACGCCGCCAACACCCTTGGCCTTCGGGGTGAATCGGCCACTCGCACAGCGGATGACAACCGGCAGAACTTCAAGAAGGGAGAAACCTTCTCGAAGATCTTCAAGGGCGTGCATGACCTTGAACTGAAGTACGGCGACAGCGGCGTCTTCGTGCGCGGCAAGTATTGGTATGACTTCGAACTGAAGGACGAGCACCGTCGGTTCTACGACATCGACGACAGCGGCCGCGATGACCTGGCCAAGTCTTCGGGGGCGGAGTTCCTCGACGCCTTCATCTATCACAACTACAACCTGGGCGACCTGCCGGGCAACGTGCGCCTGGGTAAACAGGTGGTGAGCTGGGGCGAGAGCACCTTCATCGGCAACTCGATCAACAGCATCAACCCGGTCGACGTCGCCGCCTTGCGCCGCCCTGGCGCGGAAGTGAAGGAAGGCCTGATCCCGGTCAACATGCTCTATTTGTCCCAGGGCCTGGCGGAGAACCTTACCGTCGAGGGCTTCTACCAGATCCAATGGGCCAATTCGGTGGTCGATAACTGCGGCACCTTCTTCGGTTCCGATCCCCTGCCCCAGGGCTGCAACGATCGCCTGGTGTTCGCCGGCCCCGACCTCGCCCCAGGCGTAGCCAACAACACCGCGACCGCGGCGCAGATTCTCAGCGGCCGCGTGGTGGACGACGTCTACATGCCCCGCGTCAAGGACAACGATCCGCGGGACAGTGGCCAATACGGCATCGCCTTGCGCTGGTTCGCCCCGGACCTGCACGACACCGAGTTCGGCTTCTATGCCATGAACTACCACAGCCGCAACCCTTACCTTAGCTTCAAGCAAACCACCGTCGCGCCGATCACCGCGGCCCAGGTGGGCGCCCTGCCACCCGCTGCACGGGCACTGGGCGTGGCGCAGAACCAGTTCGACCGGGTACGTGCCGCGCGCTACTTCGTCGATTATCCGGAAGACATCCGCCTTTATGGGCTGAGTTTCCAGACCACCCTGGGCGAAACCTCCGTCGGTGGCGAGCTGAGCTACCGCCCGAACATGCCGCTGCAAATCAACACCGCCGACCTGAACCTGGCAGCGATCCAATCCACCGATACCAATTTCACTACCCAGACCTCTCCGGTCTTTACCTCCGGCGAAACCGCGCAGGCGCTGGGCGGTGACCTGCCTGGCTACAAACGGATGCCGGTGATGCAGGCGCAGGTGACGGCCACGCAGTTCTTCGATCAGATCCTGGGTGCCAGCCGCCTGACCCTGGTCGGCGAAGTCGGCTACAACCGCATCAATGGCCTTGGCTCGGCGGATGGCACCGATATCCGTTTTGGCCGTAGCCCGGTGTTTGGCGCCGGTGAATTCCCCGGTACCCAGAATGCCAGCGTCTGCGCCACCGCGACCAACCCGCAGAAGGAGTGCAACAGCCACGGCTTCTACACCACCGATTCCTGGGGTTATCGAGCGCGAGCGAAGCTGGACTACACCAACGTCATCGCCGGCATCAACCTCTCGCCGAACCTGGCCTGGTCCCATGACGTGGACGGCTGGGGCCCGAACTTCGAGGAAGGCGCGAAGGCCGTCAGCGTCGGCGTGGATGCCGACTACCTCTCCACCTACACCGCAAGCCTGAGCTACACGGACTTCTTCGGCGGCCAATTCAACACCACCACAGACCGGGACTTCGTCTCGCTCAGCTTCGGCGTCAACTTCTGAGCCGCAACAGACAGAGGGTACATCCATGAAAGCAAGCAAGATCATCACCTGCGCAGGCCTGGCGCTCTCCCTGCTGGCCAGCGGCGTCATGGCCGCCGTCAGCGAACAGGAAGCGGCACAGCTTGGCACTTCGTTGACGCCACTGGGCGCGCAAAAGGAAGGCAACGCCGACAAGAGCATTCCCGCGTGGGATGGCGGCCTCAAGCCCGGCGCCGCGCCGGTGGACGCCAAGGGTTTCCTGGGCGACCCCTTCAAGAACGAGAAGCCGCTGTTCACCATCACTGCGGCCAACGCCCAGCAATACAAGGACAAGCTGACACCCGGCCAGCTCGCCATGTTCCAGCGCTATCCGGACACTTACAAAATTCCGGTCTATCCCAGTCACCGTACCGCTGCGGCGCCTGTGGGCATCTACGCGGCCGCGAAGAAAAGTGCGGTCAATGTGCAGTTGGTCAACGACGGTACTGGCTTGGCTAATTTCGCCGATTCGCGTTACTACGCCTTCCCGATCCCCAAGAGTGGCGTCGAGGTCTACTGGAACTTTGTAACGCGCTTTCGCGGCGAGAACGTCGAGCGCTGGTCGGTCCAGGCGGTGCCGCAGGTCAATGGTGACTACACCATCGTCGAGACGCACGACCAGAACAGCTTCCCGCAATACATGGAGGGCGTGGACCTGCAAGCCGAGAAGAACATCCTCTATTACTACATTTTCGCCGTCGACGCGCCGGCGCGCCTGGCCGGCACGGTGTCCATGGCCCATGAAACCATCGACCAGGTCACCGAGCCGCGCAAGGCCTGGACCTACAACGCCGGTCAGCGCCGTGTTCGCCGCGCGCCACAGCTGGCCTACGATGCTCCTGGACTGGCCTCGGATGGCATGCGCACTTCCGACAACGCCGACATGATGAACGGCTCGCCCGATCGCTATGACTGGAAGCTGATCGGCAAGAAGGAGATGTACATTCCCTACAACAACTACAAGCTGCAGTCGCCAAACCTGAAGTACGCGGACGTCATCAAGCCTGGCCATATCAACCAGGACTTGACCCGCTACGAGCTGCATCGCGTGTGGCACGTGCAGGCGACACTGAAGGCGGGCGAACGGCATATCTACGCCAAGCGCGACATGTATTTCGATGAAGACACCTGGGTACTCTCCGAGGTGGACCATTACGACGGCCGCGGCCAACTGTGGCGCGTCGGTGAAAACTACACCTACAACAACTATGAAAAAAGCTTGAATGCACCTGCCGCCCAGGGGTTCTACGACCTTCTGGCCGGTCGCTACATCGTCGCTACCATGAGCAACGAAGCGAAATCGGCGCCTCAGTACGGCGCCCGCACCAAACTGGCAGACTTCACGCCGGCGGCGTTGCGTAACGCAGGTATTCGCTGACACAAGCAACACTGGTTGAACAGACGCCCCGCTTGCGGGGCGTTTTGCGTTTGCCGGCGTACATGATCGTTCCCACGCCCCGGGAACGCCGCCAGGGACGCTCCGCGTTC
>NZ_APIO01000049.1:0-2927 GCF_000408945.1 Pseudomonas sp. G5(2012) | reverse complement strand
CGATGGCGTTCTCAAGGGCGCCATCGCCAGCAAGCCGGCTCCTACAAAGGCAATCCGTGCATTCCCTTTACCGCTGGTGAATATGAAACCCACATTGCTCGAACTCGAAGACGAACTCACCCGCCTCACCCTCGCCCCCGAACTTGGCGGCAGCATCGTCAACTGGTCCGTGCGCCACACCGGCCAGCCGTTGTTACGACACGCCGATGAGCACGCATTGAACGCAGGCCTTCCCGGCAAACTGGGCTGCTTCCCCTTGGTGCCGTGGTCCAACCGCATTGCCGAAGGGGGATTCGATTGCCCGGATGGCTGGCTGCCCCTGGTGCCCAATAGCCTCACCGATCCTCTGCCGATTCATGGCAGCGCCTGGCAGCAGCCGTGGCAGGTAGTCTCCAAAACGCCTAACGATGTGGTGCTGCAACTCGATAGCACCGAGCCCTTTGCCTATTGCGCCCGCCAACGTTTCCATCTCGATAAAGGCAAGCTGAGTATCGAGTTGAGCGTTACCCATCTGGCCGAACACGCGGCCTGGCATGGCTTGGGCCTGCACCCTTATCTACCCCGAAGCGCTGGCACGCGATTACAGGCAAAGGCCGGGCAAGTGTGGCTGTGCGACACCACCAGACTACCAACCGGGCTGAGTGCATTACCTGCCGAATGGGATTTCCAGCAGCCCAAGGCCCTGCCCCAGACACTGGTCGACAACGGTTTCTGCAACTGGGATGGCCACTGCCTGATTCAGCAACCCGACCTTGGTTACGAGCTGGAATGCCAGGCCACCGGCAGCGATTACTACCTGCTCTATTGTCCGCCAGGACTGGGTTTTTTCTGCATCGAACCGGTCAGCCACCCGGTCAACGCGCACCACTTGCCAAGTCGGCCCGGGTTGCGTTTGCTGGAGCAGGGCCAATCGGCAGAATTGTCCTTCACACTGCATTACCGCCCTTTGTAGGAGCGAGCATGCTCGCGATGAACCCAAGAACGCCGCGGGGTGTCAGGCTTCCCGCGTTATCGTTGACCTCCATCGTCGGTACGCCGCCCGGAGCATGCTCGCTCCTACAAGAATTCAGAGACCTGCCCGCAATAGCATGTAGGCGGAGACTGCCAGGCAGATGCTCGCAAATCCCACCTGCAGCGCCCGCGCCGGCACTCGCGCGCAAAGCTTTCGGCCGATGATCATGCCCACGATGCTGGCGGCGATAAAGGCCATGCCAGACCCGTCGATGCGCACCCCGGCATGCAATGCGCCGATCACGCCGATGGCCGAGATCAGGCTGATGACCATCAGGGACGTGGCAATGATGCCGCGCATCTGCACGTCGGTCAGCTGCTTGAAGGCCGGCACGATCAGAAACCCGCCGCCCACACCCAGCAAGCCAGAGACTACACCGGTCACCGCACCGAGGGCCGCGAGGGTCGCGGTGCATTTGGCGGTCCAGGAAAAGCGCCCGGTCTGCTGATCGAGCATGCAGTTCTTCTGGCCCCAGTTGGCGTGACCATGATCGCTGGGCCCCTGGTCCTTGCGCTCGCGACGCAACATCCGTGCAGCCACCATGACCATCAGCAGACTGAACAGGATCATCAGGACTTTTTCCGGCAGTCGATGGGCGAAGTAGATGCCCAGCGGGGAAAACATCGCGCCCAGCAAGGCAATCAACAGCGCCGCGCGATAGCGTACCAGGCCATGGCGCAAGCCATCGATGGCACCGACCGCCGCTGCGCTGCCTACGGCGAACAGCGCGACGGGCGCCGCCGTGGTCATGCTCCAGCCGAGTCCCAACACCAGCGCCGGCACTGCAAGAATACCGCCCCCGGCCCCGGTCAAACCGAGCACCAACCCCATGACCACACCAAAAAAACTCGCCAGCAACATAGAACGCTCGTAATCCATGACAAAGGCCGGGAACGCCCGGTATCGATAGAGTGACAGGATAGAGCCCGCAGCGTTTTTTTCATCAACTGAATGTGTCGTGGGCTGGTCAGCGCAGGGAAAATGAATCTAACCTCATGACTTGCCCCTGAAGAAAAAACCCACATGCCCGCCCTCATTGAAGCTTTTTATGACGACGCCTCGTCAACCTACAGTTACGTCATCTACGAAACCGATGGCGGACAATGCGCGATCGTCGATCCGGTACTCGACTACAACCCGGCTGCCGGACGGACCGGCACCCTGCAGGCCGACCGGATCATCGCCTTCGTGCGCGAGCACCGCTTGCAGGTGCAATGGCTGCTGGAAACCCACGCCCACGCCGATCACCTGTCCGCCGCGCCTTACCTGCGCCGGGAACTGGGCGGCAAGATCGCCATCGGCCAGTCGATCTGCAAGGTGCAGGGCGTGTTCAAGACCCTGTTCAACCTTGAGCCGGAGTTTTGCATTGACGGCTCGCAGTTCGATCACCTGTTCGCCCCGAACGAGTCATTTCGCATCGGCAACCTCAAGGCCACCGCCTTGCATGTACCTGGCCATACCCCGGCGGACATGGCTTACCTGGTCGACGGCGACGCGATCCTGGTTGGGGACACCCTGTTCATGCCCGACGTCGGAACCGCCCGCTGCGACTTTCCTGGCGGCGACGCCCATCAGATGTTTGCCTCGATCCACAAGCTGCTGGCCTTCCCTGCCAGCGTGCGCCTCTTCGTCTGCCACGACTACCCGCCCGAGGGCCGTGAACCGCACTGCATGAGCACCGTTGGCGAACAACGCAAGAGCAACATCCACGTGCGCGACGGCATCGACGAAACCGCGTTCGTCGACATGCGCACCCGACGCGATGCCGGGTTGGGCATGCCGACGCTGCTGCTGCCAGCGATTCAGGTCAATGTGCGGGCGGGGAATCTGCCGCCGGCGGAGGACAATGGCGTGGTCTACCTGAAAATCCCCCTGAACAAGTTCTGACCCCCCCTCGATCGTTCCCACGCTCCGC
>NZ_APIO01000048.1:0-18585 GCF_000408945.1 Pseudomonas sp. G5(2012) | reverse complement strand
GTTACCGCAGCAACGGATATACACCCAATCTAAATTACAAATCTGCGGGGCTTCATCATGCGGGTTATCGGCGCGATTAAACGTTGGCCGCCAGCTTCCCACCCGCCAACCGTCGCTTGTACGCACTGTCACGATTGGCCAGCCACCAGTACAGCGGCGACGTAATCAACAGGCCCACCAACCAGGACAAATCCGCGCCGTTGATGTGCTCGGAAATCGGTCCGACATACAGCGGCGTGTTCATGAACGGGATCTGAACCACGATGCCGATCGCGTAGGCCAGCAGCGCCTGCGGATTGTAGCGACCGTAGATACCGCCATCGACGTGGAAGATCGAATCGATGTCGTACTTGCCTTTGTGAATGGCGTAGAAGTCGATCAGGTTGATCGCTGTCCACGGCACCAACACCACCAGCAATACCAACACCATGTCGACGAAGTGGCCGATGAAGTCAGCGGAGGCACCGACGGCGGCAAAGCAGCAGGCCGCGAGCACAATGACCGAGAGCACGGCGCGGCTCTTGGCGGTGGGGATCCAGCGGTAGGCGAAGGTTTGTACCAGGGTGATCAGCGACAGCACGGCGCCATAGAGGTTGAGTGCGTTGTGGCTGATGACGCTGAGCAGGAACAGCACCAGCATCAGCGGGCCGATGGAACCGGTGGCGAGCTTGACCGCGTCCATGGTGTCCATGCCGACTGGCGTGGCCAGTACGGCGACGGCGCCGAAGACGAACGAGAGGCTGGATCCGAGCACTGTGCCCAGGTAGGTGGTCCAGAAGGTGGCCGCCACGGGCACGTTGGCCGGCAGGTAGCGCGAGTAGTCGGACACGTAGGGCGCGAAGGCGATTTGCCACAGCGCGGCCAGGGAAACCGTTGCCAGCCAGCCGGAAATGTTGAAACCGCCACGGGTGAGGAAATCGTCAGTCTGCACGTGGGTCAGGATGTAGCCGAAGCCCAGCACGATGCCGATGCCCAATACCCAGGTGCCGATACGGTTGAGCACGTGGATGAAGCGATAGCCGATGATGCCGATGATGCCCGAACCCAGGGCACCAATGACGATGCCCACCGGTACCGGCACGCTATCAACCACGCCGTGCAGGGATTTGCCGGCCAGCACGATGTTGGACGCGAAGAAGCCGATGTACATGACGCCGGCGATCAGTACCACCAGCAGCGCACCCAGGGAACCGAACTGGGCGCGGCTCTGGATCATCTGCGGGATACCCATCTGCGGTCCCTGGGCCGAGTGCAGGGCCATCAGCACGCCGCCGACCAAGTGGCCGACGAGGATGGCGACGATGCCCCAGACCAGGTTCAGGTGGAACATCTGCACGCCGAGGGCGCCGGTGACGATGGGCAAGGGGGCGATGTTGCCACCGAACCACAGGGTGAACAGGTCTCGGGTCTTGCCATGACGATCTTGCGGCGGCACGTAGCCGATCGTGTGTTTCTCGATGAGCGGGGCGCTCGTTGCTGCAGTGGTTACCATGATGAACTCCAAGGCAAAGTGAGTACGTGGACGTACTTCGGTGAGCGTCGCGCGAACGACGCTTTTCTTGTTGGAGCGATCATGTGCAATGGATCGGGATAGATAAATTAGTAAGTTTGTTGCCTCAAACCTTAAAAAATATATGCCGTGGCTGCGCTCGCCTCCGGTATGTTCAGCCTTGACGCAAAACCCTTGTGGGCGCTGTCGATTCCTTGACTTTCCGGAGGTCCCCATGGCCGCTTACAACCTGCGCCAACTCAGATATTTCGTCACCACGGCCGACTGCGGCAGCGTGGCCGAGGCTTCGCGCAAGCTCTATATCGCGCAACCATCGGTGTCGACGGCGATCAAGCACCTGGAAGAGAGTTTTGGCGTGCAACTGTTCATCCGACATCACGCCCAGGGCGTTTCACTGACGCCGAGCGGCTCGCGGTTCTACCGCAAGGCCCAGGAGCTGCTGCGGGTCGCCCATGAGTTTGAGCAAAATGCCCTGGCGGACAATGACGTGGTGGCGGGGCAGATCGATATCGGCTGTTTTGAGACCGTGGCGCCGCTGTACCTGCCGCGCCTGATCGCCGGTTTCAAGGCACGTTGGCCGGGGGTGGAAATCCGCATTCGCGATGGCGAGCAGCAGGAGTTGGTGCAAGCGTTGACCGCCGGCAGCATCGACATGGCCATGGTCTTCGAACACGACCTGGACAGCACGATCGAGACGGTGGCACTGATGCCGCCGCAGCAACCCTACGCCTTGCTTCCCGCGGACCACCGCTTCGCGCAACAGGCGAAAGTTTCGCTGCACGACCTGGTGCTGGAGCCGATGATCCTGCTGGATGTGGTGCCCAGCCGAACCTATTTCGTGAGCATCTTCGAAGAGCGCGGGCTGACGCCGAATATCGTCTTCAGTTCGCCTTCGATCGAAATGGTCCGGGGGATGGTAGGACGGGGTTTCGGCTTTTCGATCCTGGTGACCAAGCCGTTTTCCGAATACACCTATGACGGGCAAAAAGTCGTGTGCGTGCCGCTGGCCGAAGCCGTGACCGGCTCCGGGTTGTCCGCGGCGTGGTTGCGCAGGGCGCAGCTGACCAAGCCGGTGCAGCTGTTCGTGGACTACTGTCAGGAAGAACTGGCCCGGCTCTATACCTGAGCATCGGGCCAGCCATCAGTTACCGATCGCCAGCAGCATCCGTTGCAGCATGGCATCGCAGCCATGCAGTTGCTCCAGGCTGACGAACTCGTCGGGTTTATGACCTTGCTCCATGCTGCCGGGGCCACACACCACCGTCGGGATTCCCGCCGCGTCGAACAGGCCGCCCTCGGTGCCGAACGCCACCGTACCGAAATCCCGAGAGCCGGAGAACGCCGCGATCAATTCAGCGGCTTCGCTGCGGGCATCGGTGGCCAGGCCGGGGTACGCCGACAATTCACTGAAACGGATCTCGCTGTGCTCACTCACGGCGCGCATGCGCGGCAACAGTTGCTGCTCGGCGTAGGCCTGCAGTTCCTGCGCCACCCGGCGCGGGTCATGTGAGGGCAGGGCGCGTACTTCGAAGTCGAAGCGGCAGTCGGCCGGGACGATGTTCAAGGCCTTGCCGCCGCCAATCACACCGGTCTGCACCGTGGAGAACGGCGGATCGAAACGCGCGTCATGGAGCTCGGGGGCCGTGAGCCGTTGACCGATGCGCCCCAGTTCACTGACCAGCTCGGCCGCGTATTCGATGGCATTCACCCCAAGCGGGGCGTAGGCCGAATGGCAGGCGTGACCGTGGATGTCACAGCGCATCGCCAGCTTGCCCTTGTGGCCCAGCACCGGTTTGAGTTCGGTGGGTTCGCCAATGATGCACAGCATGGGTTTGACCGGTCGTTGTTCCAGGGCCTTGAGCAGGGAGCGCACGCCCAGGCAGCCGACTTCTTCATCGTAGGACAGGGCGATATGCACCGGCAGTCGCAACGAGGCCTGCACCAGTGATGGCACCAGGGCGAGCACGCAGGCGATGTAGCCCTTCATGTCCGCCGTGCCGCGACCGTACAGTTTGCCCCCCAGCTCGGTGAGCTGAAACGGCGCGACGGTCCACGGCTGGCTGTCGACGGGCACCACGTCGGTGTGCCCCGAGAGCACGATGCCTGGCCGGTCCGCCGGGCCGATCGTGGCAAACAGATTGGCCTTGCTGCGCTCCTGGTTGTAGACCAGTTGGCACGGCACATCGAAACCTGCGAGGTAGTCGCGGACAAACTCGATCAGTTGCAGGTTGGATTCGCTGCTGGTGGTGTCGAACGCCACCAGCGTTGCGAGCAGATCGCGGCTGGCGCTCATCGATCGTCTCCGGCTACGCCGTAGCCAGGGGACCTGTCGGGCGCCAGGGCGCGGTCGATATAGTCCTGGACTTGCGGACGGTAGGCCTGCCAGAGTTTTTGCAGCTGGCCAATCGGGTCTTCATCGGCCCAGTCGACCCGCAGGTTGACGATCGGCCAAGTCAGTTCCCCGACAACCAGCACCGCGGCCGAATGCACTGGCCCGGCTTCGCCACCGGCCGCCATGCCACCTTGCATCGCCGCGAGCAAACGGTCGGCCAGATGGCCTTCGGCCTGTTCGAAGGCGCTGACCATGGCCTCGATTACGCCGGGGGCCGCGAGCATGTTACCGGCCGCCACGCATTGCTCGCCGGACACCGCATTGTGCTTGCCCAGGGTTTGCGCACCGCTGAAGTGCGCGGTGCGGCCGAGGTGGTCGATGGCAGTGATCTGCCGGTACTGGCTGTAGCCGTTGCGTGTCAGCACCTTGTCCAGGGCCTCGGCAGGTGCGAGGCCTTGCTCCATCAGGGCGAGGGTTTCCGGGCCAAGGGAGGGCAGGGTGATGTTTTGCGTGGAGACGGCACCCACACCGGGCAGCAACCAGGGGCAGCGGGCGCCGACGGCGATGCTCGAGGAGCTGATGGCGATGCCGAACTGGCCGGTTTCGGGGCAGCGGGCGGCGATGGAAAAGGTCATGGCTGTGCTCCTTATTCCGGGATCACCGCGATTACATCAATCTCCATCAGCCACTGTGGCTGACCCAATGCCGTCACCACCAGCCCGGTGGAAATCGGGAACACGCCTTTGAGCCACTTGCCCACTTCCTGATACACCGGTTCGCGGTAGCGCGGGTCGATCAGGTAGGTGGTGGTCTTGACGATGTGGCTCAGGTCGCTGCCGGCTTCTTCCAGCAGTTGCTTGACGTTGCGCATGGCTTGCTCGGTCTGTGCCCGCGGATCGCCGAGGCCAACGAGGTTACCTTCGAAATCGGTGCCGACCTGGCCACGCACATAGACGGTATTGCCGGCGCGGACGGCCTGGCACAGGTCGTTGTCCAGGCTCTGGTTCGGGTAGGTTTCCTTGGTGTTGAACATGCGGATGCGGGTATGGGTTGGCGTAGTCATTTAAAACTCCTGAGGTATGGGGGCCGGCGCGGTTCACGCGCCGGGCAGATATCAAGCGCTGACGGTTGTCTTGTTAGCGGCCGGGGCGTTTTCGGCCTCGCGTTGGCCAGCATCGCGGTACTCGAGGTAGGTGCGCTGGATGGCGATGTGATCGGCCACATACTTGGCGTCATGCCACACGCCCCAGATGAACGAGGAGCCACGGCGGGACTGCCAGGGCAGGCCAAGGAAATACACGCCAGGTTCGCTGGACACTCCGCGCTGGTGCTGCGGCTTGCCGTTGTCGTCAAAGGCGTCGACCTTCAGCCAGCTGTAGTCCACGGCAAAACCGGTGGCCCAGATGATCGATGTCACGCCGGCCTTGGCCAGGTCGAGCTCGAGGATCGGCTGGGTGACACAGTCCGGCTCCGGGAAGGTATGACGTGCTTCGGGTTCTTCCGGCAGGTCCAGGCCATTGCGTTCGATGTAGGCATCGGCGGCATCGAGCAAGGCCAGGTAGTTTTCATCGCCCCGGGCCAGGTTCTCCGCCAGGTTCGGCTGGAAGGTCGCCACGCTGCCATTGAACGCTTGGGTCAGGCCCACCAACACCATGCCGGCATGCGCCAAGCCACGGAAATCCACGGTGCGGCCACCCTGGGCGCCACTGACGGCGATGGTCACGTGTTCGCGACCGGGTTTCATGGCGGCCTGGTCCCATTCGCCGAGCACGCCCAGCCACCAGCAGAAATCGCGATTGCGATAGGCGCGGGGCGGGCGATCGTGGGCGCCGACCGACAGGTAGACCTGCTTGCCCGAGCGCTGCAGTTCATCGGCGATCTGCACCCCCGAGGAACCTGCGCCCACCACCAGCACGGCGCCCTCGGGCAATTGTCCGGGATTGCGATAGTCGGCGGAGTGGATCTGCAGCAATTGTGCATCTTTGGGGGCGATCGGCGGGATCACCGGACGCTGGAAGGGCCCCGTTGCAGCCACCACGCGGCTGGCCTCGATCACGCCTTGGGAGGTCTCGATGGTGAAGCCCGGGCGGCCGACATTGCGTTCGACTTTCTTCACTTCCACACCGGTGCGGATCGGTGCCTTGAACTTGCGGGCATACGCTTCGAAGTAATCGGCCACGCGCTCCTTGGGGGCAAAACCATCGGGGCTGATATCGTCGAATTCCAGGCCCGGAAAACGGTCGTGCCAGGCCGGACCATTGGCCACCAGCGAATCCCAGCGGCCGGTGCGCCAGCGCTCGGCGATACGGTTGCGCTCCAGCACCAGGTGCGGCACGCCGAGCTTGCTCAGGTGTTCACTCATGGCGACGCCGGCCTGGCCGGCGCCAACAATCAAGGTATCTATTATTGTTTTATCAATGGTCATCTCTTTGCCCTTCGAAGTTGGATTAAGGTCTATGTCGACCTGCCATTTCTTGGGCTCAAGACTAGGGATCAGCCTGATATCGGTAAAATATTATTAAGCTGGCATTTGAGTATAAATAACTGATGCAGAGCGTTTGCGGCGTGGGGTTGGCGAGGGTGGGATTGAACGTTCGTCGGCCGGCACCCTGCAATCGCTGCCCATTCCATCACGGCTGCTAAGCTTCGACCTTGCCACGTACTGGCCTGCCCAGGGCCCGGAAGGGGCAAGCGATTGTCGGCAATCTGCACGGAGGCAGGCAATGGTGATCAAGCACACAGGTCCTGCAAGTGCAGAGGGTACTGCCGTGCCGCTCGATCCTGAAGAGATGGAGCGGGTGCTGGCGTTGCTGCTGGCCAGTCCGTTGTTCGCCAGGTCCCGGCGCATGGGCAGTCTGTTGCGGTTTCTGGTCGAACACGACCTGCAATCGGCCCATGTTCCCCTGACCGAACACGCCATCGGTATCGCCGTGTTTCGTCGCGATCCGGCGGTGTATTGCACCGGTGACGATCCGGTGGTGCGGGTGCAGGTGGGGCGGTTGCGGCGCAAACTCGCCAGCCATTACGCCACGGTGGGGCAGCAGGAACCGGTGCGACTGAGCATTGCGCCTGGTTGTTATCGCCTGGCCTATCAGCGACTGCGCCCCAATGCAGGGGCCGCGTACCACCCTGTCTTGCAGATCCAGCCCTTTACCTGCATTACCCGCGAGGGCGATGACTTTGCGCGTGGCCTGTGCGAGGAGCTCAGTTGTCGCCTGTTCGAGTCGTTCGAGCAGGCACAGACCGGTGGCAACCATGTATTGATAAGGATGCCGCGCAGCAGTGTGAAAACAACGAACGCCCGGCGTGGCGGCCGCTACTGCTATTGCCTGGAGGGCAGCGTGCGGGTCGAGCCGGCACGGGTTCGGGCATCGCTGCGGTTGGTGGATGCGGCGCAGGGGCGGATTCGCTGGTCGGCCCAGTTTGATCGCAATCAGCCCTATGGCATTGCTACCCAGGAGGATCTGGCAGCCTCTATCTGCCTGTCGCTAGCGGGCTATTTTGCCCAAGCTCCATTCGATGAATAGAGGGGGCAACGCGTGGTTGCCCCCGCTTCGCTCATCAAACGGTTTTCCATTGACCGCCTTCGTAAAGGCGACCTGCGGTGTTATCGAAGGTCAGGTCGATTTCGATCGCCTTTGAGCGTGAGGTACTGAACATGGTACTGGTCTGCACATCCTGTTCGAACCACACGAGGATAGTTTCCACGGGAGTCAGTACAGTATTGCCGGTGACCACCCGATTGACGGCCACGTAGATGGGTGTACTGACCTGATTGCCATCGATGCCGGTGGACAACTGATTGATCCCCGGATGGATCGGCGCGAAGTTGTTCACGAACGTCACGGAAACTTCGGGCCCGCCCGTGACTGCCGGGCTCAGCAAGCCGTGTTCATCGAGTGTCGAGGTTTGCCCCAAACCGATATTGACGACATTGGTCGAGACTTTGACTTGTACGTTTTCCTGGAACACGTTGGTGGCGAACAGCTGATACAGCGGCGTCCAGCTGAATTCGTTATTGCTCAGGTAGGCGGAGTAGGACTGCCAGACCACGTTGTAGTCGGCAGTACCGACTTTCTTGGCGAAGCACAGCTTGTAGCCGGACTTCTTCAGCTGGGTCAGGTCGTCTGGGGCAATTTCAATGGTTACGGTTTTTTGCGAAGCCGCCAGGGCGGACCTCAAGACCCGACCGTAATCGGTGGATTTCAGCGCAGTGGCAGCACCCATGATCGACTTGACGGCTTCTTGCACATCATTGTGAAGCTGCTGGCTTTGTTGGCTGACAGCGATTGATTTGCTCATGGTTTCCCTCTTCCTTGGTGGTGTGTCGGGCAGACGATGGGCCGCTAGCGGTCAAGCCGGTCGGTCCATCGAGGCTTTCAATCTAGGCGCATGGGGCAGGGTGCCCAAGTGTCTTGGCGTTACAGGCGGGTATCGGGGTTGTATCAAACGTTATTACGATTGGTTTGTAGGCTTTTTTCCGCATCTAAGTGCGAAATTTCCTAAAGTGCATTTGAGGTGAGAAAAGTTGAAAGTAGGATACTTCATTGATGCTGTAGGATGCCTAAATATGTCCTGAGGACAGACTTAAATTGAAACTGAATTTCCAAATAACCTCGACATCTTTCTTGTTTGATTGTCTAGGCTTGTCGAACGTAGTCCTTGCAATTTTATTGTCAAGGAAGTGGTTATCACGAAAAAACGGGAGGGGTTATGGCTTCAAGCAGCTTTCAGAACGAAGTGCCAAAGGCACGGGTCAACATAAAACTCGACCTGCATACCGGCGGTGCGCAGAAAAAAGTCGAATTACCGCTGAAGCTGATGGTCATGGGTGACTACAGCAATGGCAGGGAACAGCGCCCCTTATCCGCCAGGAGCAAGGTTTCAATCAACAAAAACAACTTCGATAGCGTCTTGGCGGAGTTTACTCCGGTGTTGAAAGTGGCCGTGGAAAATACCCTGGTCGATGACGCTGGCGACGCCTCGGTCGAGCTGAAGTTCCAGCGCATGAAGGACTTCGAGCCGGAGCAGGTGGCGCGGCAAATCCCGCATCTGCGTGCGCTTTTGGCCATGCGCAACCTCTTGCGTGACCTCAAGTCGAATCTGCTGGACAACGCCACCTTTCGTCATGAGCTGGAACGTATCCTCAAGGATGATGCGCTCAGCGACGAGTTGCGCGCCGAGTTGGCCACGTTGGTACCGGAAGAAAATCGTTAATCCACTTCGGTTCGTCTAAAGGGAAGTTACTTTAATGTCCATCGAAAGTTCTAACGTGCAATCGCGCGACGCTACAGTGTTGTCCGAAGAAAGAGGCGTATATGGCGCACTGTTTGGCAAGATCAATCTCAGTCCGGTCGAAACCCTGAGTAGTATCGAAGTATTTCAAAATACCGAGGCGCTCTCCGAAGTGTCCGCCGATGAGCGAGTAACGGCGGCTGTCAGTGTATTTCTGAAACTGCTGGGGCAGTCTTCGCAGAAATTCGAACGCCTGGATAAAGTCCTGCTCGATGAACACATTGCAGCCCTGGATACGCAAATCAGCCGGCAACTCGATGCGGTGATGCACCACCCCGATTTCCAGCGGGTCGAGTCAACCTGGCGCGGAGTCAAGTCGCTGGTCGACCAGACCGATTTTCGTCAGAACGTGCGCATTGAATTGCTCGATATCAGTAAGGAGCATCTGGTCCAGGATTTCGACGATGCACCGGAAATTGCGCAAAGCGGCCTGTACATGCATACCTACACCCAGGAGTACGACACTCCCGGCGGGGAGCCCATTGCCGCCGCGATCTCCAACTATGAGTTCGATTGCAGGCCGCAGGATATCGCCCTGCTGCGCAACATTTCCAAAGTCGCGGCCGCCGCGCACATGCCCTTCATTGGCACGGTTGGCCCGGCCTTCTTCGGCAAGCGCTCGATGGAAGAAGTGGCCGCCATCAAGGACATCGGCAACTATTTTGACCGTGCCGAATACCTGAAATGGAAGGCGTTCCGCGACAGTGACGACGCCCGCTACATCGGCCTGGTCATGCCCCGTGTCCTGGGGCGCCTGCCTTATGGGCCGGACACCGTTCCGGTGCGCAGCTTCAACTACGTCGAGAGCGTCAAGGGCCCGGACCACGACAAGTACCTGTGGACCAGCGCCTCGTTCGCCTTTGCCGCCAACATGGTCAAGAGCTTCATTGCCAATGGCTGGTGCGTGCAGATCCGCGGGCCGCAGTCGGGCGGCGCGGTGACCGAACTGCCGATCCACCTCTACGATCTGGGCACCGGCAACCAGGTAAAGATTCCTTCGGAAGTCATGATCCCGGAGACTCGCGAATTCGAATTCGCCGACCTCGGTTTCATCCCGCTGTCGTATTACAAGAACCGCGACTACGCGTGCTTCTTCTCCGCCAACTCGACCCAGAAAGCGGCCCTGTACGACACCGCCGATGCGACCGCCAACAGCCGCATAAATTCGCGCCTGCCCTACATTTTTCTGCTGTCGCGCATTGCCCATTACCTCAAGCTGATCCAGCGCGAGAACATCGGCACCACCAAGGACCGGCGCTTGCTGGAGCTGGAGCTGAACAAGTGGATTGGCGGGCTGGTCACCGAGATGACCGACCCGGGCGACGACCTGCAGGCCTCGCACCCGCTGCGTGACGCCAAGGTCACCGTGGAAGACATCGAGGACAACCCGGGCTTCTTCCGCGTCAAGCTGTACGCCGTGCCGCACTTCCAGGTGGAGGGCATGGACGTCAACCTTTCGCTGGTATCGCAGATGCCCAAGCGCAAGGCTGATACCGTTCGCGGGGAATCCAGGTCTTGAAAATCGACCGTCCCGTATGGTCTGCGGGGGCACTGCTGTGCCCCCAGCAGTTCCAGCAACAGGCACGCTGGGAAGCCTGGTCCAACGATCGCCTGGCACATTTGTTTCTGGTCCACCCCTGGGGGGGTCAGGCGGTGGCGTTTGATACGGAGGCCCTGCGCCTGGGCAAGCTCAAGGCCACGCAGTTATGCCTGCGCATGCCTGATGGCACCTTGGTTGATAGCGATCTGGTGGATCGTTTGCCCTGTGCTCTGGAATTGACCCACCTGCTTTCCGGTGAAGTTCAGGACGCTACGGTGCTCTTGGCCTTGCCGCTGGAACAGGCCAATGGCAACAACTGCTTGCTCGATAGCACCAAGGTCGAGCGACCGACGCGCTATCGGCAGGACTGGCGCAATGTGCAGGATTTCTACGATGGCGAGTCGCAACAGATCGGCGTGCTCGAACACGCGCTGAGCCTGCGTTTTGCCCACGACGACAACGCCGATTACCTGACCTGCCCGATCGCGCGCCTGCTGCGGGACGGGCAGGGTGCATGGGGCTTCGACAGCGCTTATGTGCCGCCATTGCTCGAATTCGCGGCTCATCCTGGATTGCTGGCTCAGCTGGATAACCTGCTGACCCAGTTGTCCGCCAAGCGCCAACGGCTGATGGGCATGCGTCGTGAAAGTAACCAGCGCATGGCCGACTTTGCCGTAGCCGATGTATCGCTGTTCTGGCTGCTCAATGCCTTGAACACCTATCAGCCGATTCTGGCGGATCTCAAAACCCATCCGGCACAGCATCCCGAGCTGGTCTATCGGGAACTGGCCAAGTTGGCCGGAGGCCTGCTGACCTTTTCCCTGGAACACGACATCGAGCAGATCCCGCCTTACCGGCATGAGCATCTGGAAAGCGTCTTTCCACCGCTGTTGCGCCTGGTTTCCACCTTGCTGGAGGCCAGCCTGCCTTCGCGTGTCATTGCCCTGGAGCTTGCGGAGGACGGCGCCAATCGCTGGAAGGTCAGCCTCAATGATCCACGTCTGCGCGAGCGTGAAGGTGCCGACTTTTATCTGTCTGTGCGTTGCCGCTTGCCGGCAGCACAGGTGCAGAGCCAGTTTCCGCGCTTGTGCAAGATCGGCACGCCGGATGAAGTCGATCAGCTGATCAACGCCGCGCTCGATGGTGTGCCGTTGCAGCCGCTCAGCCATGTCCCGGCAGCCATTCCACTGAGGCTGGAAAACCAGTATTTCGACCTGGATCTCGACCACGCCAAGGGCCAGGCGGTGCTGGCTGCGGGGGTCTGCGCCTTCTACGTCCCGAGCACGCTGGCCGAGGTCAAACTTGAACTCTTTGCGGTGTTGCGCACATGAACCTGAAAGCCTCAAGAAAACCTACCGCACTGACGGTGGATATCGACGCGTTGCTGCAGGACAGCTACCTGCTGGTGGTGGAACTGCGCCAGGGGGCATCGACGCTCGCTGGCACGGCGCTGTGGGACCTTTGCGTCAAGCAGGTCGAGCATGTTCGCCAGTTGCTCGAGCTGGCAGGCCTGAACCCGCGCAGCATCGATCACATCAGCCATGCCCAGTGCGCCTTGCTCGATGAAACCGTACTCCGTGTCGAAACGCAGGCTCGCGATGCCTGGACGAAAGAGCCCTTGCAAGCGAAGTTCTTCAATCGCCACCAGGCCGGCGAGTTCCTGTATGAAGACATGCGCGAAGTCTTGCGTGATCCTGCGCCTGATCCACTGGTGCTGACAGTGTTCCATCGGGTGTTGATGCTGGGCTTCCAGGGGCGTTACCGCGATGCCGGCGACCCTGTGCGCGAGCAGTTGTTGAGCACCTTCCATGCGCAGGTCGCCCCTTTGGGAATCAGCCGCTCGCTGGCGACAACAGTGAAGATCGGACAGCGACTGCGCATGCGCTTGTGGCCACATTCGCCGCTGGCCCATGGTCTGCTTGTAGGGCTGCTCTTCGTCGGTCTGTGGTGGGGGCTTGACCAACTGTTGGCCAATCTCCTCAACTCGGTTTTGCCTGGTGAGGCCTGAAATGAGGCCAATAACCCTGGCCCAGATGCGCGGTCTCTGGTTGTGGGCGGGCGCGCTGTCATTGACATTGTTGATAGTCGTGCCATTGGCCTGGGGCCTGCGGGCAACAGCTGTTCTGGCCGTCGTCTGCGTCATGGTCGTGGCCTGGAACCGGCTGGGGCGCCGTGCAACGTCAATGAGCGCATCATTGATCCTGGCCGAGAATACATCGTTGCCTCCGGCAGCCTACCGCCAACCAGTGGTGCTGGTCTGTGGCGATGGTCTTGTGGAGTTGTTCGGCGAGACACCCGTGGAACAACTGGCCTTGCGCACGACCCACCAGGGTTGCTATGTGCGGGTACCCGAGCTTGAGCAACTGCCTACGCTCACCGCCGGCCTGATGACACTGCGCCCGGAATGGAGTAGGCAGCTCAGCGTCATGTTCATCGTCAACCCGGCCGAGCAGGACGACAGCGCCGTACTGGCTGCACGGGTGCGTGCTTTGCGTTATCAGCTAGGTATCGTCCGAAAGGGCGACATTGCGCTGCCGCTAATGTTGGCGACTTACTTGCAAGCCCCGACCGCAGAGGCTGTCTGGTTCAGTTGGGAGGACGCAGAGGATAGCCCCAGGGTACGCGAGGCCGGAGCCTGCACCAGCCTGGCCGACTGGCAAAGTCACCCTTCAGACAGTGCAACGCGCGCTGCCCGCATGCACGCCAGCGTAAAGCTGAACAGTGTCGTGGCATGGCTCGATCACACGGTATTGCCTCACTTGTCGCCCCGCGATGCCCGCGATCCTGACGGTCTGCCGAAGGTTTGTGCTGTCACCTTCGTACCGCTGCTCGCGCAATCAGTCACGGGCAACTTATGGCAACAATGGCTGCGCAACAAGGTTGCACTGCTTGACGCCAGGCAAGCTGAGCCAGGGCAGTGCATATCCATGCCTTTCCCCGATCCCTTGCTGGCGCTGCTTCCCATGCAGGCTCAACGCGCTCTCTTGCACCGTGCGAGCGTCATCGCCTGGTGGTTGTTCGCCGTTGCCGGGATAACAGCGTTGGCCAGCTCGGCCTGGCAGAACACCCTGTTGGTCCGCCAGGTCAGTGACGACTTGCGTCGTTACAACGCCCTCCCGGTGACTGGGCAACCTGAACGGCCTGAATACATCCTGCGCGAGCAGGCGCTGACGGTGCTGCGCGAGGATGCCCTGCGCCTGGACAGTTACTACCGACACGGCGCTCCCCTGTCGCTGGGACTCGGCCTTTATCGAGGCGAGCGCTTGCGCATCCGGCTGCAGTCGACGATTGCCGGTCACCGTCATCCTTTGTTGGCGCCAAGACTTGCGGGCAATTCAACGCCGGTGCGCCTGGACAGCCTGTCGCTGTTCAACACGGGCAGCGCCCAGCTCAAAGCCGGCTCGACGAAGATCCTGGTCAACGCCCTGGTCGACATCAAGGCCCAGCCTGGCTGGCTCATCGTGATCAGCGGTCATACCGATGCCACCGGCAGCACCGAACAAAACCTGCAGTTGTCCCGCGCCCGAGCTGCTGCCGTGCACGACTGGATGCAGCACATGGGCGGCATCCCTGGAAGTTGCTTTGCGGTTCAGGGTTTCGGTGCGAGCCAGCCCATCGCCAGCAATGACACCGAGGCCGGGCGAAGCGCTAACCGCCGTGTCGATATTCGTCTTGTGCCGGAGCCGGGAGCCTGCGTGTTCCCTGCTGCGGGATCAGACTTGCAACCCCCTGTCGCCTAACGCGGCATTCATGTTCTTAGAGAAGGAGCTTCACATGGCAATTCCCGTTTACCTGTGGCTGAAAAATGATGGCGATGCGGACATCAAGGGTTCGGTCGATGTGATAGGGCGTCAGGGCAGCATCGAGGTGCTGGCCCAGGATCATGGCTTGACCATTCCCACTGACAACAACACCGGCAAGCTGACAGGCACACGGATCCACACGCCGTTCAGGTTCACCAAGGAAATCGATGCTGCCAGCGTCTACTTGCTCAAGGGCGCGTCCCAAGGACAGACGTTCAAGAGCGCCGAGTTCAAGTGGTATCGCATCGATGACGCGGGCCAAGAGGTCGTTTACTACACCGTTCTGCTTGAAAACGTAAAGGTCGTGAGCGTCGTGACGAAAATGCACGACATCAAGGACCCGACAAAGGAAAAACACAATCACCTGGAAGACGTCCAGTTGCGTTACGAGAAGATCACCTGGAAGTTCGCCGAGGGCAACTTCAGTCACTCCGATGCCTGGGACGAGCGTCAGGGCGCTTAGCCCACTGAGCTCGCAGGTACTCATGCCTGCGGGTTCGATTTTCCGAGTTGAGCGTCCGAACGCGGGCGCTCAGCCAGCCCCATCGAGTTTCGGGCTCGTCGATGACCAACCGCACACTCAAAACAAGGACGTACCCCCATGGTACAGAATGCCTCCCGCTTGCTTCGCCGTCTCAATCCCTACTGTGCCCAGGCGCTGAGCGCGGCGGCGACCCTGTGCCAAAGTCGCGCCCATGGCTACATCAGTATCGAGCACTGGTTGCTTAAATTATTCGAACAGGGCGAGGGCGACCTGACGCTCATTGCCCGTCGCTACGAATGGGATCTGGACGCGCTCTGGCGCGGACTGCTTGAACACCTGGACACACTACAGCGTAGCGTGCACGGCAAGCCGCAGCTGTGTGGCAAATTGCAGCAATTGATCAGGAACGCCTGGCTGCGCGCATCGCTGGACAGCCAGGAACAGCTGCGCTCGGCCCACTTGCTCGGCGCGTTGCTGGAGTCACCCGAACTGCTGGTTTGTGACGCAGCCTGGCCACTGTTCAGCATCAGCGAAACCCAACTGCAGCATTTGTTCGTGCTGCTCGATCAACATTCCGAAGAGCGCCCCCAAGTGCAGCAAGAGGCTGCCATTGATCAGGCACCGGTCTCGATTGATGGGCTGGCGACGCCTTCATCCGCTTCCGGCAACCACGATGCCTTGCAGGCCGTGCTGGACAGGTTCACCCAGGACGTCACCGCAAAGGCCCGGGAAGGGCAGATCGATCCGGTGTTCGGCCGTGACGATGAGATCCGCCAGGTCATCGATATCCTCAGTCGTCGGCGCAAGAACAATCCGCTGTTGGTTGGCGAGCCCGGCGTCGGCAAGACCGCACTGGTCGAAGGTTTGGCGCTGCGCATCGTCGAGGGCAACGTTCCGGACAGCCTCAAACCGGTCAGCGTACGCACTCTCGACCTGGGGTTGCTGCAAGCGGGTGCCGGGGTCAAGGGTGAGTTCGAGCAGCGCCTGAAAAACGTCATCGATGCCGTGCAGCAATCGGCAAACCCAGTGCTGTTGTTCATCGATGAAGCCCATACCCTGATCGGCGCCGGCAACCAGGCGGGCGGTGCCGACGCGGCGAACCTGCTCAAGCCCGCACTCGCCCGGGGCGAATTGCGCACTATTGCCGCCACTACCTGGAGCGAATACAAGCAGTACTTTGAGCGCGATGCCGCCCTGGAACGACGCTTCCAGAAGGTCAAGGTCGACGAGCCGGATGACCACGATGCCTGTCTCATGCTGCGTGGCTTGAAGGCGCGTTACGCCAGCCATCATGGCGTGCACATTCAGGATGCGGCGGTACAGGCCGCGGTCGCGCTTTCGCGGCGTTACCTGACCGGTCGACAACTACCCGACAAGGCCGTCGACCTGCTCGACACCGCCAGTGCCCGGGTGCGCATGAGCCTTGATTGCGAGCCCCAGGCACTGGTCAGACTCAAGGCCGGGCAGGCGGCCCTGGAGCTTGAACGGCAGGCACTGGTAGAGGATGCACAACTCGGCGATTGCAGCGTTGACGAGCGCCTTGACCTGATTGATGCGCAACGGGTCGACCTTCAAGACCAGCGCACTGCGCTGGTGCGCCAGTATCGCGACGAACTCGACCTTACCCGCCAACTGCTTGATGCACGTCAGGCTGACCCCCTGCAGATCTCGCTTTGTACTCGACTGCAACAGCAGCTTGCGAAGGTGCAGGGCAGCCAGCCGTTGCTCTCGCTGGACGTCAACCCACGCAGCGTGGCCGAAGTGATCGCTGACTGGACCGGCGTGCCGCTGGGCAGTCTGCTCAAGGACGAACAGGCCAGCCTGCTTGAACTGGAGCAACAATTGAGTGACCGCGTCGTCGGCCAGAATCACGCTCTCGGCGCCCTGGCCCAGCGCCTGCGCGCGGCCAAGACCGGCCTGACCGAAGAGCAGGCTCCCTTGGGCGTGTTCCTGCTGGTAGGCACCAGCGGCGTCGGCAAGACAGAAACCGCCCTGGCGCTGGCCGACTGTCTGTTCGGTGGCGAACAGTCGCTGATTACCCTGAACCTCTCCGAGTACCAGGAGGCCCATACCGTCAGCCAACTCAAGGGCTCGCCACCGGGTTATGTAGGTTACGGCCAAGGTGGCGTACTCACCGAAGCGGTACGCCGGCGCCCCTACAGCGTGGTATTGCTCGACGAAGTGGAGAAAGCTCACCGCGACGTGCTCAACCTGTTCTACCAGGTCTTCGATCGCGGTTTCATGCGTGATGGTGAAGGGCGCGAAATCGACTTTCGCAACACCGTCATCCTCATGACTTCCAACCTTGGCAGCGATGAACTGCAAGCCTGCGTGCAGCAATATCCTGAAGCACCTGACAGCACCCTGCAGGAGTTGCTGCGGCCACTGTTGCGCGAGCACTTCCAGCCGGCATTGCTCGCGCGCTTCCAGACCCTGATCTACCGCCCTCTGCAAGTCGAAGCATTGGAACGCATCGTCGCGCAAAAACTTGCCAAGGTCGCCCAGCGCCTGCAACGCCACTACGGCCTCAGCTGCCAGATCGAAAACGCGCTCAACCAAGCCCTGGTCGCCGCCTGCCTGCTGCCCGATACCGGCGCGCGCAACATCGACAGCTTGCTCAATCAGCAGATTTTGCCAGTGCTTAGCCTGCAGCTTTTGCAGCGGCAGGCGGCCCATCAGCAAACCCGGGGAGTGACCTTGGGTTACAGCGACGATGAAGGCATCACGCTGCGGTTTATCGATTCCCAGGAAGCGATGCCAAGCGTCGCCAAGGAGGCCTGACCATGAGCACCCAAACGCGCATCTTCTTCAACCACACCCGTCACAAATTCGCGATCCGCTGGTTCGACGCCGCGTTCGATGTCCTCGCCTTCGAAGGCGAAGAACACCTCAGCCAACCCTTCACTTACCGCATCGAATTCACCTGCAGCGAGCAAGACCTCAGCGCCGAGAAGATGCTCAACAAGGACGCCAGTTTCAGCCTCTATCCGCCGCCGGCAAAGCCTCCTTACCCTGGCCTGCCAGTGCCCGAGGTCAAGCCGTTGCGCAGCCTGTATGGGATGGTCAATAGCTTCCAGCGCCTGTCCGCCTCCCGCGACGAAGCGCGCTATGAAATCACCCTGCAACCGCGCCTTGCCCTGCTCGATCGTGGCCGTCAGTACCGCCTGTACCAGCAGCAGTCGGTGCCGGAGATCGTCGAGCACATCCTGCGCAGCCGCCACGATTTCCTCGGCCAGCATTTCCTGTTCCAGCTGGTGCGCGAATACCCCCGGCGCGAGCAGGTCATGCAGTACGGCGAAAGCGACCTTGCGTTCATCGAGCGGCTGCTGGCCGAGGTCGGCATCTGGTACCGCTTCACGCATGACGACCGCCTGCGGATCGACGTCGTCGAGTTCCACGATGACCAGCGCCACTACCAGTTTGGCGTGAAATTGCCACTGCGCTCACCGGCCGGTTTCGCCAGCGGTGAGGACGGCGTGTGGGGTTTGCAGACCCGCCACCAGGTGGTGGAAAAATCCATCAACTTTCGCGCCTATCACCCCCTTGATGCCCGCGCCTTTCTCGATGGCGAGGTCGACCAGACCCGCGGGACCACGACCAGCACCTACGGCGAGGCCTACC
>NZ_APIO01000047.1:0-162875 GCF_000408945.1 Pseudomonas sp. G5(2012) | reverse complement strand
CCGCAGGAACGGATATGTACACCTGAAAGACAATCACCGTCTGCCAGAACGCCTTCGCCGGCAAGCCTGGCTCCTACAGTAAAAGCGAAACCCTAAGTGGCCGTTACCGCAGCAATGGATATGTACTCAGACAACAAATAACAGGTCGGCCGTCAGGCCGCCTTCGCGAGCAGGCTCGCTCCCACAGTAGATCGGGTACAGCCGCGAGAGTATCTAGACAACCACCGCCCCCCGAGCCTCCAGCAACTCACGCAACACCGAGCGATGACAATGCGCTTCGTCCTCGCAATAACACCCCACGGCCAAGGAAGTGTGATGCGAAAGAGCCGCCAGCAGATCGAGCAACTGGCTGGGGGCAGGGTGCTTCATTTCGGCCTTGAACTTGCGCCTGAACGCATTCCAGGCCTTCTCGTCCTCAGCGGCCTGGGCCTGTTGTACCAGCTCCGGGCTGGGCGACAGCAGTGGCTGCCACACATCATAGAAATCCCGGCTGGCAAACTCGGCTTTCGGTACGCCACGGGGTGGACGGCGCACCGTACCCAGGCGCAAGCCTTCGTCGGGTTTTCGCGCAGAGCCGAGGCGCACGATATGGATCGGCATGGCGCTACTTGAGCCGCGATTCGTCGAACCACTCAAGCGCCGTGCGCCAGAAGCAGATCCCCAGGAAGTACGCCGACATCAACAGCCAAAGCCCCATGACCATAGGATTGATCACCGGGTGGTTGATCACCAGCGACAGGCTGCACAGCAGCCAGATCGCCGTCACGGCAATGTTGATCGGCATAAAGCGGCGAACGCGGAACGGGTGCAGGAATTTCATCCGGGTGAGCGTCAACAGGGCCAGGCCGATCACGGTGAGGAAGGTGATCCAGGGTGACGGCGCGATGATGTAGAGGCACAGGGCGACCACGTTCCAGGCGGCGGGGAAGCCCTGGAAGTAGTTGTCCTTGCTTTTCATGTTGACGTTGCAGAAACAGAACAGCGACGACACCAGGATCAGCGACACGGTCAGCAGCAGTGTGTAGTCCGGCAACGGGATGTAGCGATAGATGAACAGTGCCGGAATGAATACGTAGGTCAGGTAGTCGATCACCAGGTCGAGAATCGAGCCGTCGAAACTCGGCAGCACCGACTGTACGTTGACCCTGCGCGCCAGTGCGCCATCCAGGCCATCGACGATCAGGGCCACACCCAGCCACAGCAGGCAACTGGTGGGCTGGTTATCGAGCAGGGCGAGGGTGGCGAGGAAGGCGGTGACCACGCCGGTGGCGGTAAAACCATGCGCGCCCCAAGCTTTAAGCCTGGCGATGTGTAGGGTCGATATCACGGGGGGCGTTCTCCAGAAAGTGAAGCAAGCCAGTCAACGCCCTCATCTGGCGGGCGGCGGCAAACCGGGTTGGGTTGCAAGTATCGACCGGGTATCCGGGAATAAGGTTCACCACCCATGAATCTTAGCTGCGCCGTAAAAAAATACGGCGGATAAATCGATAATATGTCAGCCAGACGGTGGTAGCACATTTACGCGCGAGGGCTATCGTTGTCTGACTGGATCACTCCCATCGATGAGGACGTCGTCATGAACACCAGCGATCTACTCGAACAATTACTGCGGGCCGGCCAGGGCTCGATGGCGCAACGGGGCGGCGGTGGGGCGTCGGCACAGGGTGGCCTGGGTGACTTGGGCGGATTGCTGGGCGGCCTGTTGGGCGGTGGCGGCGCCAGCCGTTCAGGCGCTGGCGGCATGGGTGGCCTGGGCGGTTTGCTCGGTGGCTTGCTGGGCGCAGGATCGCCAATGGGCGGTGCGCCGCAATCGAGCTCCGCCGGTGGTACCAATTATGCTGCGCTGGCTTCGCTGGGGATGATGGCATTCCAGGCCTTTCAGGCCTGGCAACGCAGCCAGGCCGCGCAGCAACAGCAGGCGCCGCAGCAGGCGATGCGTACGGTGGACATGCTGGCGGGCCCGGAAGTCGAGGAACACAGCCACGCGATCCTGCGGGCGATGATCGCGGCGGCCAAAGCCGATGGCCGCTTCGACGACGCCGAGACACAAATGATCAATGCCGAAATCGCCCGGCACACCGATGATCCGCAGTTGCAGCAGTGGCTTGACGAGGAAGCCGCCAAACCGCTTGACCCTGCCGAGGTGGCACAGTCGGCAACGGACCCCGGCATGGCCGCCGAGATGTACCTGGCCAGCGTGATGCTGGTGGATGATCAGCAGGATGCCGAGCGCAGTTACCTGGATGAACTGGCGGCTGCCTTGAATATCGATCCGGATTTGCAGGTACATCTGGAACAGCAGGCCCACGGCACAGCCTGAAGGCCTCTGTAGGAGCTGCCGCAGGCTGCGATCTTTTGACTTTTGCGCCTGAAGAATCGCTGAAGATCTAAAGATCGCAGCCTGCGGCAGCTCCTACAGAGAGCGAGGTCGGTCGATCAGGAAATCGGCGGTTCGGGCACCAGGAAGGTCACGCCAAAGCGCTCCGCCACCTCAAATATCCGCGGAAGATCCTCGGGTACCTTGAACCGGTCCATCGCCGTAAAAAAAAGCCCGCCTCGTGGATCGGAGACCACGCCGATCATCTTTGCCGTGGGGCTGACGTTCTTGTAGGCATGAATCGACCCGGCAGGAATATGCACATAGCCCCCGGCCGAGACAGTGGTGGAGGTGCCTTCGACGGTCACTTCGACCTGACCGTCGACCACGTAGAACGCTTCATCCCATGGGTGAAAGTGCGGGGGCGGGCCGCCGCCTTGAACGCCTTCCTGGATATGCATTTCAAACGGTTTGCTGAGATCACCGCCAGCCAGGACAGTGATCTTTTCGCCAACGACATTGACCGATGCCGGTGGGGACTGGAGGACGTGAACCGTGCGCATGATGGCTCTCCGCAGATGAGGCAGCATCCGCCGATTGTAGGCGCTTTGAACGCTGGCCGGCAGCCGCGGTACGGGGCCGTCCGTCCGGGCAATTTCGACGGCGATGGAATTTTTTTCGCCAAGGCTCGCTCTGCTGAGAGAGGGAAGTGCTGATTCAGCGCCCTGCAGCGAACCGCGGGTGAGCCATGAACAAAAATCTCGATGACTACAACCGCATGCGCGATTTTTCGGCGACGTCGGAACCTGTCGCCGTCAAACCCAAGGGCAGAAAAAAAACCAAGGATCATGCCTTGCAGTTTTGCATCCAGAAGCACGATGCTTCGCGCCTGCATTACGACTTTCGCCTGGAGCTCGACGGTGCGCTCAAGAGTTGGGCGGTGCCCAAGGGACCGTCGCTGGACCCCAAGGTCAAGCGTTTGGCGGTACATGTCGAAGATCATCCGCTGGATTACGCCACCTTTGAAGGCAGCATCCCCGAAGGTCATTACGGCGCGGGGGATGTCATCGTCTGGGACCGTGGCGTGTGGATTCCCCAGGACGATCCGGCGAAGGCCTATGCCAAGGGCCGGCTCAAGTTCGAACTGCAAGGCGAGAAGCTCGGCGGCCTGTGGAACCTGGTGCGCACGCACATGCCGGGCAAGCAGGAGCAGTGGTTCTTGATCAAGCACCAGGACGGTGCTGCCCGTCCGGAAAGTGATTACGACGTGGTGGTCGCCGAACCCGACAGCGTGCTCAGCGAACGGACTCTCGTCGCCAAGGCACCCAAGGCACCCAAGACACCCAAAGCATCCAAGGCCACCAAAGCCAAGTCCATCAAGCAGCCCGCGTCGCCTGCACGCAAAGAACAATCCGCGCCACTCACAGGCGCGCGCAAGGCCGAACTGCCTGACCAGATCAAGCCGGAGCTGGCGACGCTGGTGGAAAAGGCCCCGGGCGGACAGTGGAGTTATGAAGTCAAGCATAAATAGGCACCACCTCAAGTGTTGCGTTTCAGGTGTCTTATTTTGCTAGGCCGATGTTAGTGGTGTTGCGATTGAAAAAAATCCTTTGTTGCGTTTCGGTTCAATGCCCTTCACCAAAACTCACCGGAGTGAATTTCAACATGTTGCGTTTGGAATGAGGCGACAGGGCGGACAGGCTTCACTGGTTGCGACTGCAATCCTCATTGTCCTTGTCACCGCGCTGATTTGAGCAAATTTGCACTCTGCTTGACTAGCAATTGCTCTTCCAGATTAGCGCAGATTTGGTGAATTCGGACCCGTAGCCGTGGCCTGAAGTGCCATCAATTCAGTAGACGTCCAGCGCGGCGAACCAAGTGAACCTTCTCACACCTATTCGAGGTCTCAAGACAACAGCAGGTCGATGTTATCTGCACTTTGGGGAGGGCATCATGGAAAAGCAACTCGAAAAATACAACAGTATGCGTAACTTCGAAGAGAGCCCCGAACCTGCCGGCGTCGCCAAATCTGCGAAAGGCAAACGCAAGGAAAAAGCACACGCCTTGCAGTTTTGCATCCAGAAGCACGATGCTTCGCGCCTGCATTACGACTTCCGCTTGGAGTTAGATGGTGCGCTCAAGAGCTGGGCGGTACCCAAAGGTCCGTCGCTGGACCCCAAGAATAAGCGCCTGGCGGTGCATGTCGAAGACCATCCGCTGGATTACGCCACCTTCGAGGGAAGCATCCCCGAAGGGCACTACGGTGCGGGCGATGTCATCGTCTGGGATCGTGGCATGTGGATTCCCCAGGGCGACCCGGTCGAGGCCTATGCCAATGGCCGGCTCAAGTTTGAACTGCAAGGCGAGAAGCTCGTCGGCCTGTGGAGCCTGGTTCGCACGCACATGCCGGGCAAGCAGGAGCAATGGTTTCTAATCAAGCATCAGGACGGTGCCGCTCGACCTGAAAACGATTACGACGTGGTTGCCGCCGAGCCCGACAGCGTGATTAGCGAACGGACCATCGTCGCCAAAACAGCCAAGGCACCTAGGGCAGCCAAAGCCAAGGTCATCAAGCAGCCCACGGCGCCAGCACGCAAAGAACAGTCCGCACCACTCACCGGCGCGCGCAAGGCCGAGTTACCAGACAAGATCAAACCGGAACTGGCGACCTTGGTGGAAAAGGCCCCGGGCGGTCAATGGAGCTATGAGTGCAAGCTCGATGGGTTTCGGATGCTCGCTAGGATAGAAAATGGAAAGGTTCGACTCTTTACACGAAACGGCCATGACTGGACCCACAAGTTGCCCGGCCAGGCCAAGGCGCTGGTGTCCCTAGGCCTGGAATCGGCTTGGCTTGACGGTGAAATCGTGGTAGCCGACGAACACGGCGTACCGGATTTCCAGGCCTTGCAAAACGCCTTCGAGGCCGGCCGCAGTGGCAATATTCTCTACTATCTGTTCGATTTGCCCTACCTCAATGGCGTGGACCTGCGCGAGGTGCCCGTCGAGGAACGCCGGGCTGCGCTTTCGACGGTGCTCAGGACCAGCAATGACCCGCTGCTGCGCTTCTCCGAGGCCTTCAGTGAAGACCCGGAGGCCTTGCTCAACAGCGCCTGCCAAATGCAGATGGAAGGCCTGATCGGCAAACGCCTGGGATCGCCCTACGTCTCCCGGCGCAGCAGTGACTGGATCAAGCTCAAATGTAAGCATCGACAAGAGTTCGTCATCGTCGGCTTCACCGACCCTAAAGGGTCACGCAATGCCTTCGGTGCGTTGCTTTTGGGGCTGCATAACCGAGACAGCGGTGAGTTGCGCTACGCCGGCAAGGTCGGCACCGGGTTTACCGCGGCGACCCTCAACAGCATTCATCAACGACTCAAACCCCTGCAGACGAAGAAACCCGCGGTGGTCAACCCGCCCTGCGGTGCCGAGTTCAAGGCTGTGCATTGGCTCAAACCGCGCCTGCTGGCGGAAGTGGCCTTTGCCGAAATGACCAAGGACGGTTCGGTGCGCCATGCGGTGTTCCATGGCCTGCGGGATGACAAACCTGCCAAAGACATCACCGAGGAGCGTGCGACTGCCGTGAAAACCGTCCCTGCGAAAAAAACCGCTGCGGCCAAACCTTCCGCCGCGAAGAAGAAAGCCGAACCTGCGCCGTCGCAAATCGGCCTGGACCAAGGCAAGGTGCGTATCACCCACCCGGACCGTGTGATCGATGCCAGCAGTGGTACCACCAAAGTGCAGTTGGCGCAGTACTACGCCAGCGTCGCCGAGTGGATCCTGCCGCAGCTTAAGGACCGGCCCGTGGCGCTGGTGCGTGCGCCGGACGGCATCGCAGGGGAACTGTTTTTCCAGAAAAACGCCGAGCGCCTGGCGATCCCCGGTATCGCCACCCTGGACCAGCAACTTACGGGCCAGCCGATGATGCTCATCAACAACGCCGAGGCGCTGATCGGTGCGGTGCAGATGAGTACCGTCGAGCTGCACACCTGGAACGCCACCACGGACAACCTCGACAAACCTGACCGCTTCATCCTCGACCTCGACCCCGACCCGGCGCTGCCGTGGAAGCGTATGGTCGAGGCCACCCAGTTGACCCTGACGGTGCTCGATGAGCTGGGACTCAAGGCGTTCCTCAAGACCAGCGGCGGCAAGGGTATTCACTTGGTGGTGCCACTGACCCGCAAGCTCGGTTGGGAGGAGGTCAAGGACTTCAGCCACGCCATTGTCAGCCACATGGCCAAGATGCTGCCGGAGCGTTTTTCCGCGGTGTCGGGGCCGAAGAACCGGGTGGGGCGGATCTTCATCGATTACCTGCGCAACGGCTTGGGCGCGACCACCATCTGCGCCTACGCCGCGCGTACCCGCGAAGGACTGCCAGTGTCGGTGCCGATCTACCGTGAGGAGATTTCCGAGCTCAAGGGCGGTAACCAGTGGGACATCCACAATGTTCACGAACGCCTGGTGGAAGTAGGCGACGGACCTTGGGCAGACATGAAGAAGACCCGGCAGACAATCACGGCCGAGATGCGGCGGCGGGTGGGGATGAAAAAGGCCTGATCCAGACTGACGCGCCGATGGCGCCAGCAGTCTGGCCAAATGTCTGGTGAGTGCTCAGCCATTATCCAGTCTTGCGTTTACTAAAGTTGACTTAGGTAGGATCAACCCACTTTGTTGATTGAGCACATTGTTTACTGCGTGATCGACCTTGAACCACTCGAATCTTTCGCTAGGTTCTCCCTACCGTAATACTCGGTGCAGTCGAATGCTACTGAGTGATGGACACTACTTCTAAGCCTTGCTGCATCGGGCCTTGAGCGCTTCTCAAAGAAATCCATATGGACAGCGGTTTCATGTGGACATCCAAGTCATTCTTGTCCATATCGACCCAAGGCGGCCTGCTGCATGGTGAGGTTTGTGGATTGAAGGCGCAAGCTTGTACGCTTTCGGTCGATTTCGCCCTTTCATGAGAGGCAGAAAACGACCCAGGCTGTGTGAAAACGCACTGAACACTTCGAAAGCTGAGAGCTACGGGTGTTGCCTGCGAAACCAGCAGACGGAATCGGTGCGTTTTCACACAGCCTGAGTCGTTTTCAGTCGGTCGCGACAGGCGGATAACGGCCAAAAATCGTACACTCATCCTCTATGGGATGGCGGCTTTAGCTTGGTGTTTTAGTGATAATCGATGGCCGCGTCATGCAAACATTTATGATTTGTAGATTTGTCGCATTGCCAAATAGACGTCGTGATATTCAGTTGTCGCCTGGAGTCGCACGACAAAACGCAGGTACTCGTGAAATCTAATTAACGGTTGGACAGGCCGCTGTTAAGTGCTAGCGTGATAGGTGCGGTTTTCCTGGATCGTGCGGTCGGCTCGCTAAGGTGGTCACCATCAGGTAGCTCCCCCCCCTCTTTTCGCATGCTCTTCGACGATAGTCAGCGGGCAGCCGACACCCTGACGCATTGGAGAACTGCCATGCGTGTTCCAATTTATCCAGCCGACCTAGCCAACAACCTGGGTTTCAAACCCATAGCAAAAAAAATTAAACGTAATTGGCCTAGTAGCTCACCTTTGAAGCTCTCTGCGGCGCGTGAGATTTTATCTCGCGGACTCGGCTATCGTAATTTCAATGATGTTGTGAAGAGCTCAAAAAGCTGTCCGCTGAATACCATTGCGCCTACCTTGGCGGAGGTGAGGCACGGCATAAATACTTCCATTTTAGAGTACCTTCGAACGGAGTGCTCTATCCGCCTCGACCCGAGCGCTTTAGACTCGCTAGTGATGTTGTTGCCCTTGCAAGACTTTCAAGTTTTTAGAGGATCAAGTCACACGCAGCGAACGCGGCAACTAGAGACGCCATCGCTGAGGACTCTGCCCCCCTTCTCGGAACCGGAGCTTGATGTCCGTCCACTTGAGAAAGAGAACGGACAAGAGGTTGGTTCGTCAGGACCACATATCCATTGCACCCAGCGCTCGAAATCTACACGCGTGATGAGCCCAGAAGAGTTGGTGTCCTTGAAGCGAGTTATACAACAAAAAGATAGTTTTCGTGATGGGGCCTTGTTTGCGCTCCTACTGTCCGGAATGCGTTCGATCGAAATCGTTGAGGCCAAGGTCGCCCGCCTCAACTCTCCGTACACTTCAATCTCTTGGCTAGCTCAAAAAACCCGCACACAGGGGGAAAAAGTCAAATCAATTGCTCCCGCAGGGGCCTTAGCTCAATACATCCGAGGGGCTGGGCTCTCCGTGGGTGACTATCTGTTCCCTTCAAAAAATGCCCCCAAAGCACATATGACTGATAAAGAATTGCGTAAAATATTTCATTCTTGGCTGGTCGCTGCTCAGATAGAGGGTACCCGAACGTCTATCCATAGCGTTCGGTTATCCGTTGCTGTACATGCTGCTATGGCAGGAACTCCTGCCAGGATCCATACCGGGCACTATTCACCTGATATTGCGCGCTATTACATTCGTCCGTCCGATGAGGGGGCAGATTCGTAAGATGACGAATCATGCGCCAAGCGCCCAACGGCGCTTGGCACCTCCTGAAGTGATAAACAACCCCCAGTGACAGTCAGCTTTGGGTCGATTTGCGCCCCATCGCTATAGACCGAATCCGCCACAAAAGGCCACTTAGGTATTTGCCCTTAATAGAGACTCATCGCTGGCTACGTAGTGATACTCATGTGGGCACAGTCGTCCGCCCGGACCAAATAAAAGCTTAGCTGTGAAACATTCTAGGTACGTGAGAGCCTCCATCTGAACGTGGCGTTCATAAAAGGCACGTTGGCTGCATAGGATCCTGGCTCGGTTCTTCAGGCACAACTTCACCAGTTCCGCCAGCATGTAGCCGCGAATGTTGTACCGCGCGTCGACTGCGTTAATTACTGTCGCGTAACAAAAATGGAAGGTCAGCCTGTATTTACGGGGGCTTTGGGACGGCTGTCGATCGCTCACATTTCGCCCTCTTGGGATTTTTTCTACAGCCCTATGTATATAGCTGCCAAACCTGAGAAACGAGGATAATTGAGTGCATGTCACCCCGCAAAATAAAGAAAATGTTGGAAAAATCACCAAAAATTAAGATTTTTTTTGGTGACTCAACAAAATCTCTAGGATAAATGCTGCCTAAAAGGAAAAGTGCAGGCTGCGTACGCTTGGTCGAGAGCTCAGCCCTCTGGGAGAGGCAGCTATGGATCGGTTTCTGCCTCTTATGACGCGCAGAAAACGACCAGAAGCCGTCATTCACTGTCCATGTAAAGCCTTGCATGGCCTAGCCGATGATCCTCGGAATACAGTTCATTTATGTCGCCGTGGTCTGGGGATTCAGCAGAAGCGGCGAGAATATGAAAGTTTTTCTCTGTGCTGTCTAGAATTCCTGACGTAAAGTGCTTTTTAGCCAGTTAATGCCTAGGAAAATAGACGCTATGCGACTTTATATTCAATCGGATCAAATGCTCGCCGCCACAGTAGGGGCACACCTTCAAAAGCTGCGGTTGAAGAAGAACATCAGCGTTGAGACGGTAGCGGAGAACGCGGCGATCAGCCGGCAGACTCTGCACCTGATGCTCAATCAAGGCAAAGGCACCTTGATCAATCTGATCGCCGTTTTGCGCGCCCTCGGCGAGTTGGAGCGCCTGAGTTCGTTGTTGGAGGAGGTGCGGCCCAGTCCGCTACAAATCATGCGCATGGAAGGCAAAAAGCGACGACGCGCCTCCGGCTCTCGTGTTACCTCCGACGAAGCCAAAGCGGAGGTTGTTAATTCCCGCAAGCACAAAGATCTTGATTGGTGATGACAAAGCCGGTCGTCCATCTCCGACTTTGTAGATTGTGGGTAAGCTGCCCATCGCAGGGGACGGAAAACGACCCAAAGCTGACGATGGCGACCGGTTGTATCCACAACCCAAAGGTGACGCTGACGACAGCCAAAAATCAGCCCCAAACAGGTAATCCGGCAAGCCGTTTTTGGCCGAAATGAAAAAACCAGTTTGGGCGGGCCTGGGGACTCACAACGAGCGGCGCTGTTCTATCAGCGAGTGGCGAGTGTTGAGGGCGTCTGCTAAGGCGCAAGTCGACCCGAAACAGTCGTTCAAGAATTCTAGTGATTAGTTCTTGTCGATGGGGTGACTAGGTTGAACCAGCGTTGCTACTGCCATCACCAAATCATCCATTGACCACGGCTTTTGTAAATGGATTGTTGAGTCGGGCAACGTTAAGGGGACGAGTTCATAGCTGGATGTAAGAACGGCGGCGGTCAGTGGCCATTTCTTTTTCACTAACTTAATGAAGTCCGCACCGCTCAACTGACCAGGCTGGCCTTGATCAACGATCACCAACGGACAACCGTCGGGTATTCCCATCAAGTAGATCAAAGCATCGCCGGCAGATTGGAAATCCAAAGGGCTGAGGCCGATCTCGTCCAGAATTTCTACCATCGACATCCTCAGCGTGGGGTCGTCCTCAACAACGATGACCCATCCATTCAGCGGTAAGGGTTTTTCCCGCTTTGCCTTCATGCTTGATCCTTATTCAGATATCACCAAAGGCAGTGATAGCGTCTCTCCCAGTTTAGGCGTTTTTTTCCAGAGCTATCCCTGTTTGCCAATTTGGATAGAAACAGAAACAGCCCGATGTCGGCACCATATCTGGGAGCTCAGCACCGTATGTAAGGAAAGTCTCCCCCGCTTTTGGGGAATTCTCGCAGGCAAGAAGCCTGGGCTTGACTGTGCCGGCTGGCTGGCTTGGTTATTGCTCAGATGCTCGCACCCTACAAATCGTTGATCGACTGGAGCCTTGTGGAAACATCCTATTCTTCTAGGAGTAACGTTTGGAATCGGGATACTCGCGATTGGGTTTGCAGTAATCGTGACCCTACTGCTACAGGAGTTGAGATAATGCGCGGCAAGACATGGAGATGAACCACATTCTACGTCTGCTAGTAACAATCTCCGCGTGGTGCGTTGCCGTCGCGCTCGCGAGCTTGTTGGTGTTCGAATAAACCTCCAGCGACTCAGGGGGATGTCTTCACGATGGGGTTACCGGGCTGCAGCAGGGTGGCCACCGAAATCACCAGGTCATCCAGGGACCAAGGCTTGTGCAGATAAATCGTATGGACCGGTAAGTCGCTTGGATCGATCAAATAACCGGATGTGAGAATGGAGGCGATCCAAGGCAGACGACTTTGGATCATCTCAATAAACTCCATCCCTTGGATCTGCCCTGGTAGCGCCTGATCCACGATCACAAGCGGGCAGTGGAAAGTGTTCTGCAAAAAGTACGTCAGCGCGTCGTCTGCAGCCTCAAAAGCCAGAGACTGGGCGCCAATCTCGGACAGGATGTCCGTCATCAGTGATCGAAGGGTCGGATCATCCTCAATAACGATCACCGTACCTTCGATCGGCAGCATTCCTTCCCAGTTCACGTTCACAGGCCTTGCCCTTCAAGGTCGGATTTTTTGCCTCATCGAAAAGACAGCATAGGACGATTTTCTCAGCGTAGTCGCTGCACTCGTACTCTATGCGCTGTTCTCCGCAGACCAAACGCGTGCGTTTAATACACAAGCGCTCCAAGAAGTGCTGAGTGAAGCAAAGGAATGGAGTAGGGGCGACCCATTTGTTCAACCAAGTGTGCTTATGGCGTAAGACATGAGGGGGCCCCTAAATGGGTGTTCGGTTTCAATAGAACTCGCCCCCATCACGGAACGTCTGGAAAAGTAGGGTGAATTGCTTCTGAAGGCGCGAACTGCCTTGGTAATTCAATTTTGAAGAGGTGCCTGCCATTCGCTGTGTGCCACAATTACGCCTGACGGCAGGAAGAATTATCTCGATCCTTCCCGCACGGTTTTGATGGTCAGAACAGTGGCAGGTTATAGCTGATGATCATTCTGTTTTCATCGATATCACGCAAGTAGTTCGAGCGCAGCGTTGCATAGCGCCAAAGTACCGCGACATTTTTCAATGTCCCGCTTTGAATCGCATAGCCAATATCGGTGTCACGCTCCCATTCCCTGCCTTCACCCGCCACGGTCGCCGGGTTGGCATGATCGGCCTTTGTGTAGCGCGTGGAGAAGGTTAGGCCTGGCACACCGAAGACGGCGAAATCGTAGGTGTAGCGCAGTTGCCAGGAGCGTTCGTCGCGCTCCATGAAGTCGTTTGCCATCATGTAGTTAGTCAAGTACGCATCGGTACCAACGATGTAAGGCATTGCAGTTGATCCGCTCAACCCCTGATAACCGAGCCCGACGCCATGGCCACCCAAGCTGTAGGCGACCAGTGCGTTAAGGGTACGGTTGTCGACCTTGCCGGCACCGGCATTACCGACATCACTGCTGAGGTAATACCGCACATCTGTCTTTAGAGTACCGCTACCCAATGGTAGGGAATGCACCAAGCCCAGATACTGCTGACGATAGATGTTTTCCAGCTCACCGTACTGATAACTCAAGGTCAGATTCTTGCTTAGAGCGTAGTCAGCGCCGGCCATTTTGAAGTCGTCGGCGTCGGGAGTGGCTTTGAAGCGCTTGTTCTTGCTGACCAGGGTCAGAGGCTGGTTATGAGAGTAGTCACGCAGCGTGGTGCGGTTGATGTCGCCCAGGGTCAGTGTGAAGTTGTCCAGTTCCTTGGCGGTGAGGATGCCGCCCTGGAAGGTCTGGGGCAGGATACGTCCGGTGCTGGAAGATATGACCGGATACTTGAGAATCTGCGTACCGACCTTCAGCTCGGTTTTCGACACCTTGATCTTGGCTGCCGCGCCGAACTTGCTGTACTCGTCAGGGGCCCGACCATCTTCGCCGACCGGCAACAAACCGGTGCCACTGCGATCGGGGGCCGAGTCTAGCTTGATCCCCAGCATGCCAATGGCATCGAGCCCGAAGCCGAGGGTACCTGCGGTGTAGCCGGACTTGTAGTCGAGGACGAAACCCTGTGCCCATTCTTCACGTTTGGAGATACCCGGGTCTTCGCGAAAGTCTCGGTTCAAGTAGAAATTACTGGTCTGCAGTGTGGCGTGGCTGTCTTCGAGGAAACTTGCTGCGTGGCCGGCACTGCTGAACAGTCCCATTGGTAGCAAAGTCGAGCAGATGAGCACTTTGTTGTTGTGTTGCATGGTGGCTCCCGTTGAATCGCAGGCATGGCTGCGCCAACCGCCTTTTCGGCGGAATCGTTGTTGTTATTTGAAGGAGAACTCAGTTCACACGGTGACTCATACGTGACGAGTCAGCCGAGCATCCTGTCGAGCGACCTGCCGCAAGGCCATGCGGCAGGGGCAACGTGTAGCGACAACGGCACCGGTGTCATGCAAGCACGCCGATCTGCCATGGGCAGAATTCGTCTTCGCCCAGGCCGTTGAGTTCACTCTTGGTTTTGTCTCCCGAGGCGTGAGTCAGCAGGCGCTCGAAGATTTCCTGGCCCATTTGCTGGATGGTCTTGTCGCCGTCGATGATCTGGCCGCAGTTGATGTCCATGTCATCGCTCATGCGATTGAACATGGGCGAATTGCTCGCCAGTTTGAAGGTCGGTGCAGGAACCGAACCGAAGCACGAACCACGCCCGGTGGTAAACGCGATCATGTTGGCGCCACCGGCGATCTGGCCGGTCGCGGACACCGGGTCATAGCCGGGGGTGTCCATGAACACTAGGCCATGGGTCGTCACCGGGTAGGCGTATTCATACACATCCATCAGTGGTGCGTTGCCGCCTTTCTTGGCACCGCCCAAGGATTTTTCCAGCACGTTGGCCAGGCCACCGGCGTTGTTGCCGGGGCTGACGCGACCATTGATCTGGGTGTCGCGGCCCTTGTTGTATTCCAGCCACCAGTCGATGCGGTCAATCAGTTTGCGACCGACTTCGGGGGTGGCGGCTCGGGCGGTCAAGGTGTGTTCGACGCCGAAAATTTCCGAGGTCTCGGAGAGAATCGCGGTCCCGCCGTGGCGCACCAGAATGTCAACCGCAGCGCCTAGCGCCGGGTTGGCCGAGAGGCCGGAGAAGCCGTCAGAGCCACCGCATTGCATGCCGATGATCAGGTGTTCGGCCGACACGGTTTCGCGTTGCACGGCGTTGGCTTGGGGCAGCATCGCTTGAATCATCTTGATGCCTTGGTCTACCGCGGTTTTAACGCCGCCGACGTCCTGGATCACCAGCGACTTGAGCATGTCTCCCAGTACAAGTTGCTCCTGCTCGATGAAACCATAGATATTGTTGCGCTCGCAGCCCAGGGCAATCAGCAGGCCGCCGGCGGTGTTGGCGTGCTTGATGTGGCCGCCGATGGTACGGCGCAGCAGGTTCATCGGTTCGCCGGTCATTTCCATGCCGCAACCGATTTCATGCACGAAGGGCACGACGCCGTCGATGTTCGGGAAGGCGGCCAGGCGCTCTTCGTCAAAGTGATTGGCAATTTTGCGTGCCACGGTGGCGCCGCAATTGCCGACGACAAAAATGCCGAGGTAGTTGCGCGTGGCCACCCGGCCATCTTCGCGAATGATGCCCTGGAACGTCGCGCGCTTATCGGCTGGCAACAGGTCGGTGGGCACGTAATCCAGGCCGTAGCGATAATCGCGAGCGGTTTCGCCGAACTCAATGTTGTGGCTGTGCATCCAGGTACCTGGTGGCAAGTCTTCGCTGGCATAGCCAATCACGGTGTTGTACTTGAGCACCGGTTGGCCTTTTTCGATCATGCGTGCAGCAATCTTGTGCCCCAGCGGGACGTCCTGCAGCGTAGTCAATGATTCGTTAGTAATGGCAGTGCCTGTGGGGATTTCCACGCGTGCGACCACTACGTTGTCGGCAGGGTCCAGGCGGATCACGGGGCTGATTTCACGGGAGGTCATAATTAAGTCCTGCTTTTCTTATAAGGTCGATGCTGCTGACTTTGCCTGGCATGACCGAAGCGTCTAATTGCCGCGAGACAGTCCTCGCGTAAAGCACACATTCGACTGCGTACGCGGCAATAGATTGGCAGTGCTTCGGTGGAAGACTCGATCACGCTACTGCGGCGGGCCCTTGTTTTTGCAGCACTGCCTTGGTTTTTTCCTTGCCGATGCCTTCCCACAAACCCTGCAAGTACATGATGCCCAGTGCACGATCGTGCAAGCCGTATCCTGGTACGCCTGTCTCTCCCCAAATCATGCGGCCATGGTCTGGACGGGCGTAGCCGGTGAAGTTGGCGTCATGCAGGGCCTTCAGGATTTCCGCCATATCCAGCGAACCACATTGCGTCGGGTGGGCGCTTTCATAAAAGTCACCGTTGTCGAACACCTTGACGTTACGCAGGTGAACGTAATGCACACGCTGGCGAGCGGCGAATTCGTTGATGAACGACGGCACATCGTTGTTGAGGTCCGAGCCGATGGTGCCGCTGCATAACGTCAGGCCGTTCGCAGGCGAGTCAATGATGCTCAGTACGCGGCGATGATCCTCGATGTTTTTGATAATTCGAGGAAGGCCAAACACCGAACGAGGCGGATCGTCTGCGTGTAGGGCCAGTTTCAGGCCAAGCTGCTCGGCAACCGGCACCAACTTGCCCAGGAACCACTCAAGGTTTTTCCACATCTGTTCGGTGCTGACATCCTTGTATTCTTCAAGCAGTGCCTGGAGCTTCTCTGCAGGGTATTTTGTACCGATGCCGGGTAGGGGAATCACACCTTTAGATACGTCCAGTCGATCAACCAACGAGGCCTCGAAAGACAATGTATTGGAGCCATCGGGCAGTTGGTACTCCATCTGTGTACGAGTCCAGTCGAATACAGGCATGAAGTTGTAGCAGACGATCTTGATACCGCTGGCGGCAAGATTCTTCAGCGTTTCAATGTACTGCGGAATAAGCGCTTCACGATTGGGCTTTCCCAGTTTGATGTCTTCGTGCACGCGGAAGCTGTCGACGACGTCCATTTTCAAACCATAAGCCGCCGCTGCGTCTCGCAGACTGGTGATACGGTCCACCGGCCAGACTTCTCCAAGCGGGGTGTCGTAAAGTGATGAAACAATGCCGTACAACCCGGGAATCTGATTGATGTACTGCAAATTGATTGGATCTTTCGGACCGTGCCAACGAAAAATCATCTTCATTTTTGGTGCCTCGCATATCTTTAATTGGAGTCAGTTGGAAACCGAATTCAAGTTTTCGGATGAAGCTTGAAGCGTTGGATCTTGCCGACGATCAGCCAGTAACTGGCGACCGCTACCAATCCGTGAGCGCCGACGTAGAGCAGTGCGCCATCGAAGGAACCTGTGGTTTGAAGGATGTAGCCGATGACCACCGGGGTTACGATTCCAGCGGTGTTGCCGAAGGCATTAAATACGCCACCGGTAGTCCCGATAAGCTCTTTGGGCGCGGTGTCGGCGACCACTGTCCAGCCCATCGAGCCGAAACCCTTACCGAAGAACGCCAGGCTCATCAGCACAACGACCACGGCAGCGCTTTCGGCATAGTTACAGAGAATGATGCTGGCGCTGAGCAACAGGCCAATGGTGATCGGGGTTTTACGAGCAATGCTCAAAGAGCCCGTTTTCTTCAGGATCAGGTCGGAGATAAAACCGCTGGACACGCCGCCCACCAAGCCACACAACGCTGGAATTGCTGCGATAAACCCGGCCTGAAGGATGTCAAATCCACGTTCCTTGACCAGATAAATCGGAAACCAGGTCATGAAGAACCAGGTGATCGAAGTGATGCAGTATTGGGCCAGAAAAATCCCGACCAGCATGCGACTGCGAAACAACTGTCCGATCTCGCCGAGCTTCATGCCCTTGCCGGTATTTGCCGCTTTGGATTTCAAACTCTCCAGATCAACAAGGCCGTCGCCAGCGCGGATGTATTCCAGTTCCTCGCTGTTCATCTTCGGATGGTCAATGGGCAGGTAGTAGAATTTCCACCAGATGGCACCAATCACCAGGCCGATGGCGCCCATGATGATGAATACGTACTCCCAGCCGTAGGTGTAGCAGAGCCATCCCATGACTGGGGTGAAGACAGCCAGCGACAGGTATTGCGCGCTGTTGAAGATGGCGCCGGCAATACCGCGTTCGGAGGAGGGGAACCATGCGGCAATGATGCGGCCCGAGGCTGGTCCGACCGGAGACTCAGCAGCACCGAGCAAAAAGCGCAGGGCCAGTAGCAGTGGTACCACCATGCCAATGAAATGCACCATACCCATCATCACCGTGAAGCAAGACCAGATCACCACGGCCAGCATCATTGAAAGCTTCGAGCCGATACGGTCGGTCAGCCACCCGGAGGGGATCAGGAAGATTACGTACGCCCAGCTGAATGCCGAGAACAGGTATCCCATTTCCACAGAACTGATACCGAGCTCCTTGCTCATGTCGGTCCCTGCGACCGACAGTGCAGCACGATCCCCCGTACTCAGGGCGAGAACGATGGTGATCAACGCCAGAATCAGAAAGCGATAGCTGCTCTATTTCGTGGTCGCCGCCGCGTCCTGGTGGCCCTTCGATTGGGCCGAGACCGCGGCAACTGGCGTGTTTCCTTCCAGCGCGTAGCGCTCGTTGTTGTTCATGTGTGCCTCGTCTAATTATTTTTGTAGAGTGCCCAGGCATTGGCGACCCTTGGGAGCCAATACCTGTAACGGGATCAAGCGGCCTGGGTGTCTGCCTCCGTGTAGTCCACAACGACCCATTCGAAGTACTTTTTCAGTTCAGTGACCAGGGCAACGTGCGCCGGGTGAGGCAGGTAACGGTTGACCGCTTCGGCATCGTCGAACGTCGTCTCCAGCACGTAGTCCCAGCAGATCGGTCGGTCCAGTTCATTGGCCGACACCTTCCAGCTGCGGGCAAACTCAATGTCCTTGGCGAGGTCGCTCATCCACTGCACGAGATGGTTTTCCAGCTGTGGGTTTTTCTCCACCGCAGGCAGGCGCCGGAACATCACGATGTGTTTCATCATGGCTGGGCTCCTTGCTGGGCGAGTGCCCATGCCGGAGCATCCTGCAACGCCACCGGGCGCAGGTAGCGCTGCAGCGCGGCGTAGCCCACCGAAGTGCTTTGTGGTTGAGTCGACGCAGGCCAGGGGCCGCCATGTTGCTGTGCGTGCGTGACGGCAACGCCTGTTGGCACGCCCGAGAACAACACTCGACCGGCGATCTGGCGAGCGGCGCGAAGCAGCGCACGGGTGTCGTCGGTGGCGTCTTCGAAGCCCCAAAGCGTCGCCGTCAAGCTGCCTCCAATGGCGTGCAACACAGCGGTCGCCTGTTCGATGGACTCGACTGTCAGTACCACGGCGGCGGGGCCGAACATTTCTTCGCGAAGATTGGCGTCTTCAATAAAGGCCTTGGCGTCGACCTTGAACAGACGCGGAGCCGGGCCTTCGCTATCGGCCAGTGGCTCGAATACTTGGCTCGCTGCATCGGATGCCAGCAGATGGGCGACTCCTGCATCAAATCCGTTTCGCATACCGGGAGTCAGCATGCGATGGGTCTTGATCGGTTGCAGTGCCGCGCTCAATTGCGCGACAAAACGGTCACTGGCCGGATGGTCGAGTAAAACGATCACCCCCGGGCTGGTGCAGAATTGTCCGGTGCCTTGGGTGATCGAAGCAGCAAGGGTGTTCGCCAGGGCCTCGCTGTCACGCTCTAGAATACCGGGCAGGGCGATCAATGGATTAATGGAGCCCAACTCACCGAAAAACGGAACAGGGCGACGGCGTTCGTTAGCGGCTTTCCAAAGCGCGGTCCCGCCTTGATAGGAACCGGTAAATGCAACGGCGGCAATCTGCGGATGCGCTACCAGGTGCAGGCCCGCTGCGCGGGAGGCGCCATCGACCAGGCCAAGCAGCCCGCCAGGCAAGTTCATGCCGTCAAGTACGCCCTGAGCCACCTCATGTACTGCGCGCGACAGCCGTGGGTGCCCGGAATGAGTCTTGACTACCACAGGGCAACCGGCCGCCAATGCCGAAGCGGTGTCGCCGCCCAGGACCGAAAAAGCGAACGGGAAGTTGCTGGCTGAAAACATCGCCACCGGCCCCAGCGGTTCGTGGGTGCGTGTCAGGCGTGGGCGACCTACGGGCGGCGCGCCAGCCGCGGCCTGATCGTCGATTGTCTGGTATGGCACACCGGCCTCTACCTCGTCGGCGAAACCACGCAGTTGAAAGGCCGTTCGCGCCACTTCACCGTTGAGTCGCCCGGCACCCAGGCCGGTTTCTTCGTCGGCCAGTGCCACAAGAGCGGCTTGGTACTGTTCAAGACCGCTGGCCAGTCCACGTAGCAAGCCGCTGCGAACGGAGGGCGCGGAGGCCGCCCAGAACCCGGCGACGGCACCGGCAGCCTCGACAGCTGCATCGATCAATTGAAACTCGGTGGTGCTCATTGTTCACCTCCTGTGGCCGGTTCCAGGTGGTAACCACGACCCGCGTAATCGAAGTCGACGATTTCGTTGATGGCCACTTCCTTGTCGGCAGGTGAGGCGTAGTAAGCGCGGATCTCTTTGATCAGACCAGTATGCTCGTCAAAGATGTACCACTCGTCACCACGCAGCGCAGTACCCAGTTTACCCTTCCAGTGCGTCCACTCGATCACCGCTTCAGGGCTGTCATGGCTGACGAGAATCTTCTCGATGGTCCATTGCGAGCCGAGGTTCTCGACGCACCACACCCATTTGGACGCGATGGTCTCGGCAGTGCGCCAAGGAATTTCTGGCAATCCGGCTGGGAAGTAGTGCACGGCATCCGGAGTGAAGCACGACACCAATTCGGCGTGATCGCCCGCGTTGCAAGCAGCAAAGTAGCGACGGATCAGTGCGGCGTATTCGGCTTGTTTGCTCATTGTTCATCCCCCTTGTTGATGATGCTCGGGATGGCAGGACGACCTGAGGCTACCCATGCGTGGTAGTCAGAGATGGCGGTTGGACCTGGTGGATAGACGCCCCAGAGTGCTTCGCCGGCGGCGATGCGCATCGCCAGATAGCCTTCCAGGTCGTCCTGCACGGTGCAGTAATCGGCCAGCTCTTCTGCCAGATGCGCAGGAATCACCGTCAAACCGTCGCCGTCGCCGACGATGATGTCGCCTGGATACACCGCCACACCGGCACAGCCGATCGGTACCTGCAAGTCAGCCACGTGGTGATAGGAGATGCGCGTGGTTGCAGTGACTTCGCGGGCAAAGGCAGGCAGCGGCAAAGCGGCAATTTCACTGCCGTCGCGCAGGGCGCCGTCGGTAACGATAGCCCGGGCGCCACGGGCCAGCAGACGGGTCACCAGGATATTGCCCGCCGACGCCGCACGCGGGTCGTTCTGGCTGTCGATGACCAGCACGTCGCCCGGCTGGATCTGTTCCACACCCTGCCATTGCAGATTGTTGTGGTTGGGTTTGGTGGTCATGGTGCCGTAGGTGTCGATGTCCTCGCGGGCCGGTATGAAGCGCATGGTGAAAGCGCGGCCAGCGAACGGCTTGATGTCTTTGTTCATGGCGCGAAGGCCGACCAGGGCTGGCTGACGAAAACCCAATTTGAACAGTTGGGTGGTCAGCGAACCGCTGCTGCAACGGGCTAGGCGTGCCAGCACTTCATCGCTGACATGAACCTGGCGCTCGTCGGTTTCTTCCAGTGTGTCGGCGTATTGGTGGATCTGCGTCATTGTTGTTCTCCTGTGCTCTTACGCATGGCGTGTAGGTGCACCAAGTCATTGGTTATTCCCGTAATTTGGGACTAATAATGTTTGTGATGACCTGATATCGTCAGATCCTAGAGGTTTGTTGACGTGTGCAATACCCGTCGTATGATCCAGTTCATTCGTTGTTCCATATGGTGGGAATAAGTCATGAAAGCAGGAGAGGGCACGGGTGCACTGGAGAAGGCGCTGGATGTGTTGGAGGCCGTTGGTTCCGCGCCTCGGGGCGTCAGTCAGGCCGAATTGGCAGGGCAGCTGGAGTTACCCAAAACCACGCTGTATCGAATCATCGCCAGCCTGGTGGAGCGCGGCATGATTCGCCGCGATCCGGTGCACAAGGTTTACCGGTTGGGGTTCCGTTATCTGGAACTGGTGCGCAATGCCTATCTGATGCCGGACCTGGTAGCGGCCGCGAGTTTCGAGTTGCGGGCCTTGCGCGATCTGACCGGCGAGACGTCCTATCTGGCGGTGCTCGATGGCAATCAAGTCAGATCTCTCGAGCGTTGCGACGGCGCGCACACCATGCGTTCGGCGGCGGCGCTTGGCCAGAGCAAGCCGGTGTATTGCACGGGTCAGGGCAAGGCAATTCTTGCGGCGATGGATGAAGCCGCTCGTGAGGCAATCATCAAGGGGCTGGTGCTGACACCGCTGACCGAACTGACCATCACCGATCGTCGACGCCTGCATACCGAGTTGCAGATCACCCGGGCCAGGGGCTATGCCATCGACGATGAGGAGATTGTGATGGGCGTGCGTTGCGTGGCTGCGGCGATCCGGGATAACGCGGGAAATGTGCGCGGCGCCTTGAGTGTGGCAGGGCCGGCTTATCGCTTGACCCTTGAGCGTCTGGAGCTGCTGGGCCCTGAGATAAGCGAAGCGGCAAGACGCGTGGGGGCTCAGTTGAGCGAGCCGCGCATTCAAATCGGCGACACCGACGTCAAACTGGTCGATAGTCCGTGGGCGTTCAATGGCGCTTTCCCGCGTTGGTCGAGCAAGCTTCGTTGCCTGTTTTGGGCGGATACCCTGGCGCCGGCCATTCGCATGCTGGATGGCGATGGCGAGCGTATTTTCGCCCGCCTCGAATCCCCGGTCGTGGCGATGGAGCTGCATAGCCAGGGATTGCTGGTCGCCCATACCCAGGGTTGGTCGCTGATTGACTTTGAAGGTTGCGAACATCCCTTGCCCGACTGGCCCGGCAAGAGCCTCTTGGGGCTTTGTAGTCGACCTGACGGCAGTGTCTGGGCGTGCCTGGCGAGCCACACCGGCTGCAAGGTGGGAGAGTTGAACCGGCATGGTGATCTGCGCTTGTCCTGGGAGTTTCAGGAAAACATCACGTCAATGTGCTGGGATGAGCGTGGGCAGGCGTTTTACGCAATCGGGCCGGAAACCGGGTCGGTCTACGTCGTGCAGGCAGGCAGTGTGAATGTTCGGCGCTTGGCCACGTTGCCCAAAGGGTCGGGGCGGCTGAGCGGACTGGCCCTTGATCGAGAGGGGGGTGTTTGGACCACATTGCGCGACGGTTGGAGCCTGGTTCGATTTGCCGAAGACGGCAGCATTGATCGAATGATTGGTTTGCCGATTCCAGGGCCGACGGACCTGGCTTTCGGTGGTGAAGACCGTGACACCTTGTACATCACCAGCGCACGTCACGACATTCCGATGGAAATGCTGAACAACGCTCCAGGATCAGGGCATTTGTTCAGTATCTACGTGGAGCACGGGGGAGCCTTGGCCAATATCACGGAGTGGACAGTTTGATGGTCCTGTATTGCTTTAGTTTATCCAACGTGAAGGTGCTGATAACCATTTGAGGTATCATCTAACATTCTGATAGTAGAATGAGATACCGTATAGAGAATATGATGGAGCTGATGTTGGCCTGTCATTTCCTATAAAAACAAAAACGGTAATCAGAATGTCATTTCTCAAAGGCTATTCAATCGGCGCCAAGCTCTTTGTGCTGCCCGCATTATTTGTTATCGCTTTATTGGTTGTTTCGGGCCTTGCCTATCATGGGCTGGCCAGGCAACAGGCGGTGATCGAGGAAATCGACCAGTTGCGTTTCCAGCAGTATCGCCAGGTACTGGAAACCGCGTCTGCGTCGCAGGCGGCAATGGTCGGGGCCTATGCCATAGGCGCACGCATCCTTGAATCCAATGGTCAGGCTTCTGCCGAGGAGCTTGAGTCCTATCTGGAAGATATGCAGGCCAGTGTCGATGACATGCGAGTCGGGCTGGACAAGGTGGCTCGCGAGACGCGTCTGGGTGAGGAGGAGAAAGAACTCTACCGCGCCGTGCAAGAACAGGCCGCCGTGGTCGGCGAAGGCCTTGCCGATTTCAAGCGCGCGGCCTTGAGTGACCAAATACAGGCGGCCTCGCTGCTGGGCAGGGTGCGCGCCGACAACAATGGTCTGCAAGGTCAATTCAATCGTTTGCTGGGACTGCAGGCGCAGCTGACCTCTGGCGCCTTTGCCGAGGCCGGCACTATGCAACGCCAGGTGTCACGGATGTTGGTTGCGGTATTAATCGCCGCCAGCGTACTCGCCGTCATTGTCAGTCTTTTGTTGCGCGCCCAGATCCTCCGGCCCATCCGGGAAATCGAACAGGCGTCGATCGAGTTGCGCGATGGCGACCTGACCCGACGCGTACGGGTCATGGGGCGAGATGAGGTGGCCCACACGGCCCAGGCATTCAACGAACTCATTGATAGCTTTCAGCAGGCGATGCGCCAGGTTGCCGGAGTCGCAGCGTCGGTCGGCGCGTCGGCGGAGGAGCTGGTGGGTACTTCGGCGCGCGTGGCGCAAAGCTCCACGGCGCAGGCCGGTGCGGTGGGCGCGGTGTCTATGACCATCGAGCAGATGAGCGACGGCATTGCGGCAATCTCCAGTCATGCTGAAAGTCTGCGCAGCTGCGCCGAAGCCAGTTTGCGTGGTGCGCAAGATGGGCACTTGGCCTTGTCGCGACTACTCGAGAAAATCGACAGCGTGCGCCATGCCTTCTCCGCCATCCGCGGCTCGGTGGGCGATTTTGTCGAAAGCACGACAGCGATCACCGCCAGCATCGGTCAGGTCAAGGACCTTTCCGCGCAAACCAGCATGCTGGCGCTCAACGCAGCGATCGAGGCCGCGAGGGCTGGTGAGAGCGGGCGCGGTTTCAGCGTGGTGGCCGACGAAGTGCGTAACCTGGCACAACGCTCGGCGCTGGCAGCCAACTCGATCAACCAGTTGACGTTGAAGCTGGAGAACCAGTCCGGGATCGTCGACCAGGCATTGAGTGCGGGCACCGTGGCACTTGAGGACAGCGGCCGGTTGCTGAGTGAGTTGGAAAGTACCCTGCAACAGGCGACGGAACTGGTCGGTGACTCCACGCGTGGGGTGGACCGGATTGCCGATGCGGTGAGCGTGCAGAGCGAGGGCGGGCGGGGCATCGTGGCCAACGTCGAGCACATCGCGCGCATGGCCGGTGAGGGTGATGCGATCACCCATCAGGTATCCGGAGCCGTGGTGTCCTTGCGCGAACTGTCCGATGAGCTGAACGTAGCGGTGGGGCGTTTTCGCTACGAGGCCTGATTGGCTTGATACTTCGCAGTCCTGAATATCAGCAGCAGCGGTATGACGCCAATGGATAACCACATCAGCAGCTTGAAGTCATCCAGGTAAGCCACCCAGCTGGCTTGAACAGTGATCAAGCCATCCAGGGCTGCACGCCCGCTGGCGGTCAGTGGATTGAGCTGGTTGTTGACAGGCCAGGCATCGAACAGGCGGTTGAATGGCGTCACGTAGGCGCCGATTTCGGCATGGTTGATCTGGGTGTTTTGCGCCAGCAGCACCGTGACGATCGAGATGCCAACGCTCGAACCGACATTGCGTGACAGGTTGTACAGGCCCGTGGCTTCGCCCCGCAAATGCGGGGGCAGGGTGGTAAAGGCGATGGTGGTCAGCGGGACGAACAACAGGCCCAGGCTCGCGCCCTGGATAAAGCCGACGTAGACGATGGTGTCGATGGACACGGCCGGTGTCCAACCGGTCATCATGTACATCGACCAGGCGGACAACACCAGGCCGCAAAACAGTATCCAGCGAATATCGACTTTTCCGATGATCTTCCCGGCAAGAAACATGCTCAGCATCGTCCCCAGGCCGCGCGGCCCCATGACCATGCCGGCGGTGAGAACCGGGTAGCCCATCAGGGTTTGCAGGTAGGGTGTCATCAATGCCAGCGAGGCCAGGTAGGTGATGCCGATGATGAAGATAAACACCACCGCCACCGAGTAATTACGATCCTTGAACAGCTTCAGGCTGATAAAGGGCTTGTCGTGGGTGAAGGTGTGGACGATGAAAATGTACGAAGCGATGGCTGCCACCAGCGCTTCCAGGATGATTTCCCCCGAGTCGAACCAGCCCAGTTGTTCGCCGCGGTCGAGGAACAGTTGAATCGACATGATGGCCACGCTGAGCGAGCCAAAGCCCAGCCAGTCCAGGCGTGCGGTTCGGTCGGCCGGGGTTTCCCGGATGAAGCGGGTCATGCCGATGAAGGCCAGCAACCCGATAGGCAAGTTGATGAAGAACACCCAGCGCCAGCTGAGGTGTTCCGTCAGCCAGCCGCCGAGCATCGGACCCAATACGGGACCGACCATGACCGATACCCCGAACAGGGCCACTGCCGACCCTCGTTCTTTCTGCGGGTAAATATCCAGCAGGATGCCTTGCGATAACGGCACCAATGCCGCCCCGGCCACCCCTTGCAGCAGACGGAACAGGATGATTTCTTCCAGTGAACGGGCAATGCCACAGAGCACCGACGCCAATACAAAACCCAGGATCGACCACAGCAACACGCGCTTGCGACCGAAGCGCCGGGCCAGGAAAGCCGAGGGCGGGGTCATGATGGCGGTGGCGACGATGTACGAGGTCAGCACCCAGTTAATCTGATCGGCGCTGGCCGATACGCTGCCCTGCATATAGGGTAGGGCGACGTTGGCGATGGTGGTGTCCAGCGCCTGCATGACCACCGCCAGCACCACACACAAGGTGATCAGTACCCGCAACGGCGATGGCGGAAGTGGTCCGGATACTTCACTCATGATGGCGTGCGAACAGGTTTGCCAGCGGCTTCGGCAGGCCACGGGCCGTGCCGGTGTCGATATCGACCACGGCGCTCATGCCATGGCGCAGCGCAGGTTTGCCTGCCGCATCGTCGATATGGATCCGTACTGGAATGCGCTGCACAACCTTCACCCAGTTGCCCGTGGTGTTCTGGGCCGGCAACAGGGAGAAGCTCGAACTGGACGCCGGGCTGATGCTTTCCACGGTGCCATGCCAGGTGACACCGGGATAAGTGTCTACTTCAATGGTTACGCCCTGGCCGATGTGAGCGTTGGTCAGCTCGGTCTCTTTCGGTGACGCAGCCACCCACAGCTGCTCGCTGGACACCAGGCTGAAGCCCGATTGTGGTGGTTGGAGGTACGCGCCCACTTGCAGCGAGTCAACGTTGGTGACGACGCCGTCGAACGGGGCGATGACCACGGAGTTTCGCAGGTTGCGTTCGGCTTCATTCAGTGCCGCCAGCGCTTGCAAGTAGGAGGGATGCAGCTCCAGAGCTCTGTCCAGACGCCCACCCAGTTGAGCCAGCGCCGCGGCAGCCTGGGCCTTGGCGACCGACACCTGCTGACGGGTGTTGTCGAGGTCCTGGTGGGCGTCGTCGTAGAGAGTCCTGGATACGGCGGCAACGCTGACCAGCTTTTCCAGCCGTTGCAGATTGGTCTGGTAAAAGGGCAATTTGGCTTCAGCCTGGGCGATCTCGGCCAGCGATTGGTTGTAGCTGGCCTTGAGGTAAAGGATCTGGTTGCGCGCGTTTTCCAGCTGCGCCTTGGCACTGGCCACGGCGATTTCAAAGGGCTCGGGCTTGAGACGGAACAACACCTGGCCTTTGCTCACGCTTTGGTTGTCACTGACTTCAATGGCCGCGACGATTCCGGCGACATCGGTGGAAACCCCTACACGCTCGGCCTGGATATAAGCATTGTCGGTGCTTACGATCTGGCCACCCAACACATACCAGGCAGCACAGGCCACGACACTGATCGGTGCCAGCAAGAACAGGCCGATGCGCCAGCGTTGGCGTGCCGTGTCAGCCGGAACTTCAGCATGGCCAACAAGGGCCGACGCCTCGGGCGCCTGCATCTGGGGTTTTTCCGCTGGCTCGAGCGGTCGGGCTTCAGCGTGCACGGCAGGGCGCTGCAATGTGGGCTCAGCCATGCTTCACCTCGCTTGCTGCACAACCTGTGGGCTCATCCACGGGCTGACCGCAGGCTGTCAGCAAGTGTTCACGCATACGTTCGAGGTACTGCAGCAATTGGTCGTGCTCCTGAATGGAGAAATCCGCCATGGTTTCCAGTCGGGTTTGCTCGCCGATGGTGCGCATGAATTGCAACAGCGGATGGGCAGCCGGGGTGAGAAACAGCAAGGAGTAACGGCGGTCGGTGGGGTGGTTTCGGCGTTCGATCAACCCGCGCTCCTGCATCTTGTCCAGCAAGCGCACCAGGGTGACCGACTCGATTTCCAACAGGTCTGCCAAGCCTTTCTGGTGGATGCCCTCATGAATCGACAGCTTGGCCAGGACTTGCCATTGCGAGCGCGTGAGACCGGCTGCGCGAGCCCATTGTTCAAAGCGCTTACGCATCAAGCGGGCAACGTCATGGAGGACAAAGCCGAGGGTGGATTGGGTCATCGTCAGCGCACCTTGGAGTCAATGAGCAAGCTAATGGTAATCAGGCTTATGGATTGCTCGCTAGCTATTTTTCATTAAAACATGATCAGATAAAGAAAAAATGTCCATTTGGATGTCGCTTATCAAGCTGAAATGTGCTCTTTAAGCCGAAATGTTTCGGCTTTATGCCTGAATTTTGCCTTTTTATGCTGGGTTAAAAAATATCGACAGAAAATAAAAAACTGTCGAATTATGTTTGCTCTATCCACCACTAAGCACTACCGTTAGCGCTGACTGCGTTCAACGCAATTGCCCAAGACCAATAACAAAGAGGCAGCCCGATGAAGACCCCAGGCTGGTGGGCCATGGCGCTTTGCGAGGCCGTGAATGATCAAACGCCATTGGCCGTGGCCTTTGCCGGCGAGGAGTTGGTGCTGTTCCGAAACGCGGCCGGCCAAGCCTTTGCCTTGGAAGACCGTTGCCCACATCGGCGGGTGCCGCTGGCTCTGGGGCGAGTCGTCGAGTCCGGCCTGCAATGCGGTTATCACGGCTGGACCTTTGATGGCGCCAGTGGTGGCTGCACGCAGATCCCCAATCTGCATGCCGATGAGCGCGTACCTGCACGTTATGCCGCGCGTGCCTTTGCGGTGCGCGAGGAAAATGGTTTTGTCCATGTGTGGTTGGGTGAGGGGGCACCGCAAGGGGCATTGCCCAGCAGCGATTACCAACCCAGCGGACGCGAATTTACCGGTTCCACTATCGTCAACATGAGTCACGACCAGTACCTGGATGCGATGCTCGACGGTCCGGAATGCTTGCTCGGGTTTCCCCATGTGCGCCTTACCGATTTTTTCCTTGGCGATCTGCGCAGCGAGCAGGGGCGTGTGGTTCTGGAACGAGGTGCGGTATGGAGCACACAAATCCTGCCTTCGCAGTTTGTGGTGGATTACCCCTTGATTGTGCGCACCGCCGTCCCATTGAACGGCGGTACTGTTCGGGTGGATTTGCTGAGCGAAGATGAATTGCCGCTAGTGACGCTGATGATCGCGACCGGTGCCAATCGTCGTGGCACCACCAGCCTGTGTTGGCGTGGCTACGTGCATGAGCAGGTGCCGGCCAGGGCACCGTTGCGCTGGCGAGCAGCACGCCTGCGTAAACAAGCCCCATTCCAGGTGAAAAGCCTGATTGATGGCGCAGCCGTCGCGGCCTTGTTGCAAGCCTCATCCCGTGAACTGCGTGGGTTGCGCCAACCGCGCCTGATTCCCGTCAGCGCAGTCGTCTGAGCACAGGAGTTCCCACCATGCATGCCGTGCCTTCCTCCACCGATACGATCCCTGGCAAAGTGCGGGGTGACTGGACGCCGATCAACTACGACCTGCGTGACACCTGGTTCCCGGTGTCCCATAGCCGCGACCTGAGTGCGCGGCCCATTCGCCGGATCATTCATGCCCAGCCCTATTACCTGTGGCGGGACAACGGGCGCGCGGTGGCTGCCGAGTTTCATCCGCATTTCCCCCAGAAAGAGCTGATACTCACAGCGTTTACCGGGGGACGGGGCTTTTATCCGCTGGTTGAGCGTTACGGCTACATCTGGGTCTGGTACGGCAATCCGGACGCTGCCGACATGCAGTTGCTCCCGCATATTCCGTTTCTACCGCAGGACGGCAGTCTTCCCGGTTACACCCAGCGTACTGTGCGGTTTGATGCGACCTCGGCGCTGTCGGTGGAAAACCTGATTGACCTGACCCATGCCGATTTCCTGCATGCCAATACCATTGGCGACGGTATCAGTGAGTCGGACGTGGTGGAGGTGCAATGGACCTCCGAGACCGTGACCCGCACTCGTACCGTGGCGCAAAAGTCAGTGGCGCCCATCATGCGCTGGGTCGGCGGTGTGCGCGCCAAATACCAGGACTTTCGCGCCGTGCTGCACATTCACTTGCGCAGCAACGTGTGCATCTCCTATCCGCGCTTTCGCCCCGGGTATGACGTGCCCAACCTGCAACCGTTCCTGCCGGTGGGCAAGCATAGATCGCGGTGTGACGTCACCTTCAACACCACCGCTGCACCCGCGCCTTTTCGCTATGTGATGCCGCGCATCAACTACATCATCCAGCCCCAGGACAACTCGGTGGTGCGCCCGCAGAACCAACGTTATTTCGAGGTCGACGAACGTCGTGACTTGCACTCGCGCTTCGATACGCCGGGTACCCGTTATCGCTACCAGATGGAACAGTTGGTCGAACGTCAGCGTGCCGGCCAGTTCGCCTACGGCAGCGACGCTGAACCCGGGCGGGATATCACAGCCTTGCTCGGCATGAACGACTGACACCCACGCACGAGGAGTACTGCAATGGATCTGGGTATTGGTGGGCGTATTGCGGTGGTGTGTGCATCCTCTCGAGGGCTTGGCAAAGCCTGTGCGCTGGCATTGGCGCAGGAGGGCTGCGAGGTGCTGATCAATGGCCGCGATGCCGAGAGCCTGGCCCACACCGCGCAAGATATTTTACGCAGCACGGGTCGACTGCCACGCACCGTGGTGGCCGACCTGTCCACCGCAGCCGGTCGACAGGCGCTGCTGGCCGCGTGTCCGGTGGTGGATATACTGGTGACCAACAACGGAGGCCCGGAACCGGGCCGTCTGGAGGACTGGGACCATGCCGCCTGGTTGGCGGCCATTGAGGCCAATATGCTTTCAGGCATTCTGCTGATTCAGGCAGTGGTCGGCGGGATGCGCGAGCGGGGGTTTGGCCGCATCGTCAATATCACCTCGGCGATGGTCAAGTCGCCACGCTTGCCCCTGGGATTGTCCACGGCGGCGCGTGCAGGGCTCACGGCTTTCTGCAAAGCCCTGTCAGTCGAAGTCGCGCGCGACAACGTGACCATTAACAATCTGCTGCCCGAACGTATTGAAACCGAGCGCCTGCGCTTCATGACCGAGCAGTTGGCCAAGCATCGCCGACTCAGCGTCGAGCAGGCGCGGGTGGAAATGCTCAAGCCAATAGCCGCGCGCCGATTTGGCCAGCCGAGTGAATTTGCAGCGGCCTGTGCGTTTCTTTGTTCGGCTCAGGCCGGCTACATCACCGGGCAAAACCTACAGGTCGACGGCGGCAGTTACTCCGGGTTGATCTAGCCGGCCCGGCGTTCTTTCCAATCGGCTGGCGGCTCTTCGCTGGCGTCAAAGTCGAGTTCGACTTCAACCCCGTTGGGGTCCTGCATGAACAGCTGCCAGGTGCGTTGCGAGCCTGGCGCACGAATGATTTTGAAGCGCACGCCATGCTCGATTAGACGCGTGCACATCGTCTGCAAGCCACTGGCATGAAAGGCCATATGGTCGAGCACGCCACGTCGTGGTTCCGGCATTTGCGCTACGCCCACGACATGCAGCACTGGCTGGTTCCGGGTGTAAAGCCAGAACCCGGGAACCGGGAAGGGCGGGCGTGGCCCCTCAACCAAACCCAGCACCTCAACATAGAAATCCCGTGTCACCTGCAGTTGGTCAGAGACAATAGTGAAGTGGTCCATGCGCAGGATCATGTCGAGGCCCTTGATTGTGTTATTGAACTGATTATTAACTATTGTTCATATCCGTGCTTATGATTCTATATTCGGAATACTAATCTATATATGAAATTAATTTTCGATGGCTTAGGGTGACGCCATGGATTCGTTCTGCAGCTTTGCTGCAGAACGCTTTGAGCAGAACAAGCCACTGAAAGGTGCTGTATGAGCCAGGCAATCCTTGAAGGCATTCGCGTCATCAGCCTGTGTTCCGGCATTGCCGGTTCAGCCGCGGGCCTGCAACTGTGTGAAGCAGGTGCCGAAGTGGTCATGGTTGAATCACCCGGCAACGCGGCTAGAGACCACCAGGTGCTGTTCGCGGTGCTCAATCGTGGCAAGCGCAGTGTCACCCTTGACCTGGAGAACCCTGCCGATCGCCAGCAGTTGCGGTTGCTACTGGCCAGCGCCGATGTGCTGCTGCACGATTTCACCCCGGCAGAGGCGCAGGCCCATGGTCTGGCAGACGCGCTGCTCGTCGCAGACTTCCCCCGATTGGTTGTCTCTGCGATCAGCGGCTGGCCGCAACGGCACGCGCTGGCGAATGCCATACCACGGGAAACACTGATCCTGGCGCGCCTGGGCCTGTTGGATGAGCAGCCCGCGCATCGCCCCGGCCCGGTGTTTGTGCGCATGCCATTCGCCAACTGGCTGGCCTGCTGGCTGTGTGTGGTCGGGGTAATGGCGCGGTTGCTGGCGCGGGACCGTGACGGCTGTGGCGGCATCGCCCATACGAGTCTGGCACAGGCGGCCCTGGTGCCCATGACCATGCATTGGAACCGGGCGCAAACGCCAACCCCAGCCTTCGCCAAGGGCCTGGATAAATACATTCCGATTCCATTGCACCAGTGCGCCGATGGCCGCTGGCTGCATGTGCATTACTCGCCGGACAAATCGCCGTGGATGGCCGCAGCGCTCAGCGAACTGGGCGAAACCGAAGTGACTCGCCTGAATGCGTTATGGCCACCCAGCCATGTGGCGCCCAACTTCGGCGCCAACAAGGCGATTATCGCCACACGACCGGCGCAGGATTGGGTCGAGCATTTCTGGCAGCACGATGTGGCCGCGCAAATCGCCGGCGCCTTTGGCGATATCTACTTCGACGAGCAGGCGCGCCTCAATGGCTATGTGGTTGAAGTTGACGATGTACAACTGGGCAAGACCCTGCAACCGGGTCCGGCCTGGCAGGTGCAGCTACCTGCGCGAGTCGGCGGCAGTGCACCACTGGTTGGTGAAGGGAACGCAGTACTGCCGGGCGCTGATGCATTGCTCCCAGTGCAAGGGAACAAGTGGAGTCCCGCTCCATTGCCACCGCTGCATGGCTTGAAAGTCTTGGATCTGGGCGCCTACCTGGCCGGGCCGTTTGCCTGCATGCTGCTGGCGGACCTGGGCGCCGAGGTCATTAAAATCGAAGCCCCTAAAGGCGACGCCATGCGCCGTCTGGAGCGAATTTTCAGTGGTACCCAGCGGGGCAAATTGGGGGTCGCGCTGCAACTGGGTGATCCGCAAACCGAGCCCGTCGTCGAGACGCTGGCACGCTGGGCCGATGTGGTGCACCACAACATGCGGCTGCCGGCCGCACGCAAACTCAAGGTTGACTACGAGCGTCTCAAAGCACTTAACCCGCAGTTGGTCTATTGCCATGTCAGCGCCTACGGGCCGAACGGCCCGCGTGCGGATTGGCCAGGCTTTGACCAACTGATGCAGGCCTCCTGCGGCTGGGAGGTCGAGCAGGGCGGCGAAGGACAAGCGCCGATGTGGCTGCGTTTTGGCGTGGGTGATTTTTTTGCCGGTTTATCCTCGCTTTATGGCTTGCTACTGGGGTTGTACGAGCGTAACCGCAGCGGCGCCGGGCAAATGGTCAGTTCCTCATTGTTGGGCGCCACGTTGCTGTCGATGAGCGAAGCGGTGGTGCTGGAGGATGGCAGTCTCACGCCTGTCGCCCATATGGACGCGCAACAGACGGGGCTGAATGACGCACACCGTCTGTATCTGTGCAGCGATGCCTGGCTGGCGGTGGCAGCGCTGCAGCCTGATGAAATTCAGCGCTTCACCGCACTGGTGGGCAGTCGTCCCGAGGATTATTTCGCAGGCCTCACCCGGCAGGCGGCACTGGCAGCACTGACTGGCGTGCAGGTTCCTGCGCAGGCCGTGCTGGAGGCGCAGATGGATGCGTTTCTCGACAGCCCCGAACACGCTGCCGCGGGCCTGCATGCCCATTATCCCCATGCGGTGTACGGGGACCTGCAACAGATTGGCGCGTTCTGGGATTTCGGCAATTTGCCGTTGTCGCTGAATCGCCCGCCACCGGCCCTCGGCCAACATACCCGGCAAGTCATGGCAGAGCTCGGTTACACCCGCAGTGAAATTGAACGCATGGCCTCGGCGGGTCTGGTGGCGCTGTAAAAGCGTGGCTATTGCTCGACAGCATTCATCGACAAGCACAAGGAACACCCATGTACGAGTTGGATTTCAGCGGTAAAACCGTGCTGGTGATCGGCGGTTCCAGTGGCATTGGCAATGGCATTGCACAGAACTTTCGCCAGCGCGGTGCCGAAGTGCATGTCTGGGGCACACGAGCCTCGGCAGCGGCCTATCGAGATTCACCCGACTCTAATCTCGAAGGCCTGCACTACGCCCAGTTCGACGTTGCGGACGCGGCGTTGATTGAAGTCGCCAGCGTGCCCTTCACCCGCCTGGATGTGCTGGTGCAAGCACAAGGCACGGTGCTCTACGACCGTCAGGAATTTCTGACCGAGGGTTTCAAGCGCGTACTCGACGTCAACCTCATCAGCCTGATGGTGTGCGCACAGAAGTTTCACCCGCTGTTGATGCAGGCCAAGGGCTCGATGATCACCGTCAGTTCCGCTGCCGCCTTCCACTCCACGCGTGGCAATCCGGCCTACAACGCTTCGAAAACCGGTGCTTTTGGACTCACTCGCACCCTGGCCGAAGCCTGGGCTCGTGACGGCATCCGGGTCAACGGCATTGCCCCCGGGCTGGTGGAAACCAAGCTGACACGGGTAACCACCAGCAACCCCAAGCGCCTCGAAGGCGCGTTGCGGGCCATTCCTCAAGGGCGCCTGGGCACGCCCCAGGACATGGCCAACGTGGCGCTGTTTCTTGCCTCGCCGCTGGCCAGCTATGTGCTCGGCCAAACCCTGTTGGTCGACGGCGGCATGCTGCTGGCCTGATCGTTATTTACTAGGAGACACACCATGGCCTGGGACTTTCAGACCGACCCCGAGATACAGGCGGAACTGGATTGGATCGAGCAGTTTGTACGTGAGGAAGTCGAGCCCCTCGATCATGTGCTGGGCAGCCCGTGGAATATCCACGATCCGTTGTTCAAGCAGCTGGTCAAGCCGCTGCAAGCGCAGGTGAAGGCACGCAAATTGTGGGCCTGTCACCTGGGACCGGAGCTGGGTGGGGCAGGGTATGGCCAGGTGCGCCTGGCGTTAATCAATGAAATTCTCGGTCGTTCGCTGTTTGGCCCGATTGTGTTTGGCTGCCAGGCCCCAGATTCCGGCAACGGGGAAATCCTCGCCCATTACGGCACCCCGGCGCAGAAGCAGCGCTACCTGCAACCGCTGCTCGATGGCGATATCGTGTCCTGCTTCGCCATGACCGAGCCGCAAGGTGGCGCGGATCCCGCCGTGTTCACCACCGAAGCGGTACGCGATGGCGATGACTGGCTGCTGAGCGGCGAAAAATGGTTTGCCTCCAATGCCCGCTACGCAGCGTTCTATATCGTGATGGCGGTCACCGATAAAAGCGTATCGGTGTATGAAGGCATGTCTATGTTCATCGTCGCCGCTGACGCGCCTGGGGTTAGCATTATCCGTAACGTCGGTATCGCCGATGACCCAGCCGCCACCCATGCTTATCTGTCATTCGACAGGGTGCGAGTGCCCGCGGGCGACATGCTCGGTGCGCCCGGCCAGGCATTTGTCGTGGCTCAGGTTCGGCTCGGTGGTGGCCGCGTGCACCACGCCATGCGGGTGATTGGTCAGGCGCAAAAAGCCCTTGATACACTCTGTGAGCGGTCCCTGTCGCGCAGTACCCAGGGCAGCCGTTTGGCGGATAAGCAAATGATCCAGGAAAAAATTGCCGATTCATGGATCGAGCTGGAGCAATTTCGCTTGCTGGTGATGCGCACGGCGTGGCGCATCGATCAGTACCAGGACTACAAGCGAGTGCGCCAGGACATCGCCGCAGTGAAGGCTGTTATGCCCAAGGTGTTGCATGACATCGCCGCCCGCGCCCTGCATGTGCATGGTTCGCTGGGCGTCAGTGAAGAAATGCCCTTTACCGGCTACATCGTGCGCTCCTTCCAGATGGGACTGGCCGATGGGCCAACCGAGGTGCACAAAGTCACGGTTGCCAAACAGCTGCTGCGCGACTATCAGCCCTGCGACGAATTGTTCCCCGATTACCATCGACCCACCGCCGAGGCCCGTGCCCGGGAAAAATACGCCGACGTATTGGCCAGCCTTGGCGAGCGCAATCCATGAACGACTGGCAGGATCTGGTCGACCTCGAGCGCCTGGCCGACTGGATGGATAGTCAAGGCCTGGAGCGCGGCCCCATCGAGGCCCCGATACGTTTGACCGGAGGCACGCAAAACCTGCTGCTGCGCTTTCGGCGCGGTTCGCGTGAATTCGTCCTGCGTCGGCCTTCCAGGGAACTGCGCGAAGTCGGCGGCAAGACGATTGCCCGTGAAGCGCGCTTGCTCAAGGCATTGGCGGGGTCGCAAGTGCCCCATGCCGGTTTGATTGCCGATTGTGCTGACCCAGGCGTTTTGGGCGCCAGTTTCTACTTGATGGAACCAATACAGGGTTTCAATCCCAACTGCGCGACCGGTTTGCCGGCGCCTCATGCGCAGCAGTCTGAAATGCGCCGGCGCATGGGGCTGGCCATGGTCGATGCGCTGTTGCGCCTGGGCGAAATTGACTACCAGGCGGTGGGGCTGGCGGATTTTGGCCGGCCTGAGGGTTTTCACCAGCGTCAGGTCTCACGCTGGCTGGCGCAGATGGACAGTGTCAAAGACTATCCCGGTTGGCCCGGCGCCAAGGGTCTGCCGGGGCTCGAACGCTTGGCCCAATGGTTAAGCGAGCATTGTCCGCAGCAGTTCCAGGCCGGTATCCAGCACGGTGACTTTCACCTGTCCAATGTCATGTTCCGGCACGACGACGCAGAGCTCGCCGCGGTAGTCGATTGGGAGCTAGCCACCGTCGGTGATCCGTTGCTCGATCTCGCCTGGCTGGTGGTGACCTGGCCCGATGCCGAGGGTCGTGGCGCCGGCACCATCGAAGTGCATCCCTGGGATGGCTTTTGCAGCAGCGATGAATTGGTCGCCCATTACCGCGCCGGCAGCTCACGCTCGTTGGCGGACTTGACCTGGTACCTGGTGTTGGCTGGGTTCAAGCTCGGCATTTTTCTCGAAGTCAGCCACGCACGTGCCTGTGCAGGTAAAGCTTGCAGGGTCACCGGTGAAAAACACCACGCCTCGGCGCTGCGCCTGATCGCTACGGCGTTGCAACGTATCGAGCAACTATCCTGATATATCCAGACAAGAGGAACAGCCCATGCAACTGGCCGGTAAGCGGATCATCGTCACGGGGGGCGCCCGCGGCATTGGCGCGGCAGTGGTCAAGGCGTTTGTGGAAGAGGGTGCCCATGTCGTCAGTCTCGACCTGGGCGAGGCAGCCTCGATAACGGGTGACGGTGGTGGTTGGGCGCACTCGCGAGTCTGTGACATCGCTGACAGCCAATCGGTGGACGCGGCCTTTGCCTGGGCCAGCGAACAGCTCAACGGTCTGGATGTGCTGGTGCATGCCGCGGGCATCGCGCCGAATGCCAGCGCCGACAGCATCACGCTGGACGAGTGGGAAAAGGTCTTTGCGGTCAATACCCGTGGCACTTTCCTGACCAACCGAGCGGCCTATGAGCAGCTCAAGGGCAGCGGCGGGCGCATCATCAATTTCGCCTCTGCCGCAGGCGTACTCGGACAGCCGGGCAAAGCCCATTACGCCGCCAGCAAGGGCGCCGTACTGGCGTGGACGCGCACGGTGGCGCGGGAGTGGGGGCCCTTGGGCATTACCGTCAACGCGATTGCTCCGGCGATGTGGACGCCGATGTACGACGCCACCCGCGCGAGCATGGGCGCCGAGCAATTGCAGCAACACGATGCGTACATGGCCGGCCAAGTACCAATCGGCGGCAAGCTGGGCGAACCGGCCCGGGACCTGGCCCCTGTGCTGGTGTTTCTTGCCGGCGATGGCTCGCGGTTTGTCACCGGTCAGACGCTGGTGATTGACGGCGGGATGATGATGCTCAGTTGAGTGGCAAGCAGTGTGCCTGGGTGAGCCCGGCACACGTGCCTAGCGACCGCGGATCAGCTGCAAAAACTCCTGGCGGGTGTTGTACGACTCGCGGAAGGCGCCGAGCATCACCGAGGTGCTCATCACCGAGTTTTGTTTCTCAACACCGCGCATCATCATGCACATGTGTTTTGCCTCGATCACCACCGCCACCCCGGCGGCATCGGTCACCTGGGCAATGGCGTCGGCAATCTGGCGTGTCAGGTTTTCCTGAATCTGCAAACGGCGGGCGAACATGTCGACAATACGCGCGATTTTCGACAGTCCCAGCACTTTGCCTGTCGGTATATAGGCGACATGGGCCTTGCCAATAAACGGCAGCAAATGATGTTCGCACAGGGAGTAAAGTTCGATGTCCCGGACGATGACCATCTCATCGTTGTCCGATTCAAACAGTGCGCCATTGACGATTTGTTCGAGGCTTTGCTGGTAGCCATGACAGAGGTACTGCATGGCTTTTGCTGCGCGCTTTGGCGTGTCCAGCAAACCTTCACGTTCTGGGTTTTCACCTACGCTGTGGAGAATCTCACGGTAATTTCTGGCCAGTTCTTCGTTCATGGTTTGACCTTGTTGAATGAACCAACATCCCGGGCTGCACAATGTTCAGCCCGGGCAAGGCTTATAGTTGAGTGACGGCGATTTTGCTGTTGCTCTGGCTGGCATCATGGAATTGGGCGGTGTTGCCATTGCGCCACTGCTCCAGCAATTGCGCCTGGCGTTGTTGCGCATGGCCGAGGAATCGCTCTTTGACCGGACCATAGCCGCGAACGCTTTCAGGCAATTCCACCAGATCCTGGGCCAGGCCCAGTTTTTGGGTGGTCAAGCCCGCCAGCACTTCGTCGAGGATCTGTTCGTAGTTGGCCAGCCAATTGCGTTCCACCTTGCGCTCATGGGTACGACCGAATGGATCAAGCCATGTATTACGCAGGAACTTGAGCCTGGCCAGCAGTTTGAAGCCTTGCAGCATCCAGGGGCCGAAGCTGCGTTTTTTCGATTCACGGCCGGAGCCGTTATCGTTCAGCAGCGGCGGAGCGAGGTGGAAGCGCAGGCGATAGTCGCCTTCGAAGCCAGCCTGGATTTTTTCCAGGAATTGGCCGTCGGTAAACAGACGGGCTACTTCATATTCATCCTTGATGGCCAGCACTTTGAAGTAGTAACGGGCGACGCTTGCCGACAGCTTGCCGGGTTGCCCGAGCAGTGCGGTTTCTGCCTTGATGAATTGCTCGACACGATAGCGGTAGCGTTGGGCATAGGCGTAGTTCTGGTACGCAGTGAGAAACTCCATGCGCCGTGCCAGCGTTTCTTCCAGGCTTTGCGACAGTAAGCGGTCCGGGCTTTGCACCTTGCCGGCTTCCAGTTTGCGTAATACCCGTGGCAGGTCATGGGCGCTGCGCCGACCCCAGTCGAAGGCCGAGAGATTAAAGGGCACCGCCGTGCCGTTCAGTTCGATGGCCTGTAGTAGCGCCGCTTTACCCACCGGCAACCAGCCCTTCTGGTAGGCATAGCCGAGCATGAACGTGTTGGTCGCAATCGAATCACCCATCAGGGCCGTGGCGATTTTGCTTGCGTCGATAAAATCCGCATGCTCAGTGCCCACCGCTTCGGCGATTTGCTCCGACATGTTGCCGGTCTGGAAGGTCGGGTCCGGGTGTTTCAGCAAATCACCAGTTTCCGCCTGCTGGGCGAAGGTACGCACAAAGGCGCTGGTGATGGTTTCTTCGCTGTTGATCAAGGCATGGGTCACGCCATGACGCAGTTTGGACAGGGTTTCGGTGTTGGCGCTGACCACCAGGTCGCAACCGAGCAGCAGGGCGGTCTCACCTTCGGCAATCCGCGGTGCAAACAACTGTTCCTGGTGCGCGGCAATGCGAATGTGCGACCACACCGCACCGCCTTTTTGTGCCATGCCGGCCATGTCCAGATTGAGCGTGCCTTTGCCTTCGATGAACGCCGCCATTCCCAGCAGGGCGCCGATGGTCACCACGCCCGTACCGCCCACACCAGTGACCAGGATGCTATATGGCTCATCCAGCGCTACGGTCGCGGGCGTCGGCAAATCCCACACGTCATCCTTCGCGGAAGCCAGGGCTTTGGGTTTGCGCAAGGTGCCACCTTCGACCGTGACAAAACTCGGGCAAAAACCGTTGAGACAGGTGAAGTCTTTGTTGCATGAAGACTGGTCAATTTCACGCTTGCGGCCGTACTCGGTTTCCACCGCCACCACCGACATGCAGTTGGATTTGCTGCTGCAATCGCCACAGCCTTCACATACTGCTTCGTTGATCACGACCCGACGTGCAGGGTCCGGGAATTTGCCGCGTTTACGCCGCCGGCGTTTTTCCGCGGCACAGGTCTGGTCATAGATGATTGCCGACACCCCCTGGAACTGGCGCAACTGTTCCTGCACTTCGTCCATTTTGTCGCGACGCAGCACCGGCACGCCGTCTGCCAGATCACGGATGTGCTGATATTTCTCGACATCGTCACTGACGACCACAATACGTTGCACGCCCTCGGCCGCGAGCTGTCGGCTGATCTGCGCAACGCTGAGGCTGCCGTCCACAGGCTGTCCGCCGGTCATGGCCACGGCATCGTTGTAGAGAATCTTGTAGGTGATTTGCACCTTGGCCGCGATGGCGGCCCGAATCGCGAGAATGCCGGAGTGGAAATAGGTGCCGTCGCCCAGGTTGGCGAAGACGTGCCGGGTCTTGGTGAAAGGTGCCTGGCCGATCCATGCCACGCCTTCGCCGCCCATCTGGCTGAAGGTCTGGGTCTGCGGATAGATCCAGGCCGCCATGTAGTGGCAACCGATACCGGCCAGTGCACGACTGCCCTGCGGGACCTTGGTCGAGGTGTTGTGCGGGCAACCGGAACAGTAGTGGGGCACGCGTTCCATCAGGTTGCTGAACTGGCCTTTGCTGGCCAGTTGTGCGTCCAGTACCGCCAGGCTTACTTGCAGCGGACCATTCTGATGCAGGCGCAAAATACGCTTGGCCAACGCACGGGCGATCATTGCCGGGGTCAGGTCATTGGTCGCCGGCAGCAACCAGCCGGTGTGCGGCAGGCTCCATTCGCCTTTATCGTCAAACTTGCCGACGATGCGCGGTCGTACGTCTTCGCGCCAGTTGTAGAGTTCTTCCTTGAGCTGGTACTCGATCATGTGGCGTTTTTCTTCGACCACCACGATTTCTTCCAGGCCCTCGGCAAACTGGCGCACGCCTTCGGCTTCCAGCGGCCAGACCATACCGACCTTGTACACGCGCAGGCCGATCTGCTGTGCGAGGGTTTCATCGATACCAAGGATTTTCAGCGCCTGGCACACGTCGAGGTACGATTTTCCTGACGTTATGATGCCGATGCGCGCTTTCGGTGAGTCCATCACGATACGGTCGAGACGGTTGACCCGGGCGTAGGCGAGGGCGGCATACAGCTTGTGTTCCAGCAGGCGTTGTTCTTGCGCCAGGGGCGGGTCAGGCCAACGGATATTCAAGCCGCCTTCGGGCAACGGGATATCCGGAATGATCGGTTGTACGCGATGAATGTCGATGTCGACCACGGCCGCGCTTTCCACGGTATCGGCCACCGCCTTGAGCGCAACCCAGCAACCGGAATACCTCGACATGGCCCAGCCGTGCATGCCGTAGTCGAGGTATTCCTGCACACCCGATGGCGCCAGTACCGGCATCATGACCGCTTTGAAAATGTGCTCGGTCTGATGCGGCAGCGAGGAGGAACGGGCGCCATGGTCATCACCGGCAATCGCCAGCACACCGCCGAATTGTGAGGTGCCGGCAGCGTTGGCGTGACGGAACACGTCGCCACAACGGTCGACGCCCGGGCCCTTGCCGTACCACATGCCGAACACGCCGTCGTAGGTCGCGCCTTCGAAGATATTGACCTGTTGGGTACCCCAGATCGAGGTGGCGGCGAGATCTTCGTTCATGCCCGGATGGAACACCGTGTGGTGTTCCTTGAGATAGTCGCGGGCCTTCCACAAAGCCTGATCAAAACCACCCAGCGGCGAGCCACGGTAGCCGGAAATAAACCCGGCGGTATTCAGACCATTGGCCAGATCGCGCTGGCGCTGCATCAGAGGCAGGCGCACCAGCGCCTGAATCCCGGTGAGTAAAACTTTTCCGCTGTGCTGGATGTATTTGTCATCCAGAGACGGGGACGCACTCATGCTCATCCTCCAGGCTTTATTGTCATGGCGGCGCCAGGAGAGCGGCGTTGCCTAGTTATTGGCCGGAGTCTAGGGAGGGGGGTGTGGATCGTAAAATCACAAAAACAGCGGGGTGGTATTGGATATTTGAATACCGGAATGTTCTTTGGCATTTGATCAATATCAAATGCATTTCAGCAATGCTCCCAATCGTTGTGCCCAAACCTCCCTGTCCCGTTTACTTCAGCCATATCGAAGCCCTCAGGCCAGCGCTCTTCGGCGCGGTTGAAACGGCCCGGCACTTCGGCTGCCAATAACAAAAAGAATGGGAAGGGAGTGTTGATGATCGACGCAAAACCAAAGCCGTTAAGCCTGGCCATCTGGCTCAGTGTGATCGGGTGTGTCTTGTCCGTTGGCAACAGTAGGGCTGCCGAGTTCGATACCGGCAATCCGGACCTCACCGCGCGCTGGGACAACACCGTTCGCTACAACGTCGGCGTGCGAGCTGAGGGGCGTGACAATGCCTTGGCCAACAACGCCACCTACGACGAGTCTGATTCCAAGTTTGATAAAGGCGATGTGGTGACCAATCGCGTCGACCTGATGAGCGAAATGGAGGTGGCCTATAAGAAGTACAACGGCTTTCGCATCAGCGGCGCTGCCTGGTACGACCAGGCGTACGAAGACACCGATGTCGAAACCAGCGATGGCAACGTCTTCTACCCCGGCGCATTTCCGGGTAAGAGTACGCCGAGCTATACCAACGGCCATTACTCCAACTTTACCAAGCGCTACCACCGCGGACCCAGCGGCGAATTGCTGGACGCCTTTGCGTTTACCCGCTTCGACCTTGGCGACATCCCGGTCAGCGTGCGTGCCGGCCGGCACACCGTGTATTGGGGCAATGGCCTGTTGATTGCCGGGCATGCCATTTCCTACTCACAAGCACCGCTGGATGGGCGCAAGGCCGTGAGTAACCCCGGCACCGAGACGCGCGAAATCTTCCTGCCGTTGACGCAGATTTCCACCCAGGCGCAGGTCACCGACAAGTTGTCGCTGGCGGCGCAATATTTCTTCGAATGGGACACTACTCGTGCGCCTGAGGGCGGCACTTACCTGGCCTCCGCCGACATCGCACTTGAAGGCCCGGACCGCTTGCCGTTGTTCAGTGGTTTCACACGGCCATTGATCGATCCGCTCAAGCCCAAGGACGAGGGCAACTGGGGCGTGATGGGTACCTACAGCTTCGACTATCTGCACTCGGAAGTCAGCCTGTACTACCGCGAGTTCGATGATTACAACCCGTGGGGCCTGCAAGTGGCGCCGACTTTCGCCCGCTACGTTTACGCCAACAACGTCAAGCTTTATGGCCTGGGTTACTCCGCAGGGCCGGTACTGGGTGGCGGCTCCGTGGGGGTAGACCTGTCGTATCGCCAGAACACTTCCCTGATCTCCAGCAACATCAGCACCGTCGACAACGAGGGCGCCCGAGGTGATACCTGGCACCTGGTGGTCAACAGCCTTTGGTTGCTGCCGCGTACCAATTACTTCGACACCGGCAGCCTGATCACCGAAATGGCGTTCAGTCACGTGGAAAAGGTGACAGAGCATGAAGAGCTGTTCAAGGGCGAAGGCTACCGCGGCTGCCCGGCGGGGCAGGACAAACACTTCGGCTGCGCCACCGACAACTATGTCGGCCTTGCCGTTAGCTTTGCGCCGCAGTGGCTGGGGGTGTTCCCCGGTTGGAATATTTCTACCCCGATGAGCGTGGATTACGGCGTCAGCGGCAATGCCGCCACAGGGGGAGGCAACGAAGGCAAATACACCTGGAAGGCCGGTGTGAAGGGCACCTACGACGAGCGCATGGACGTGACGCTGTCTTATATCGGCTACGGCAGCGAACGCCATTACGCCGATGTCAATGGCGTAGGAAAAACCGTCGTCGGTGGTTCCGGCGACGTTGGACTGTCCGACCGTAACTGGGTCTCCCTGACCGTCAGCACAGCGTTCTAAACCGCCCCTGAAATGCAATGCAGTGATCACCGGGCTTGGTGATCACCCATCTGAATGGAGAAGGTCATGAAGATTAATTCTTGTGCGATAGGCCTCGTGGCCATCGCTTTGGCGGGGTCGGCGGTGGCTGATGAGAGCTTCACTACAGCGGACCTGGGCGGCAAGCTCACGGCGTTTGGTTCGATTGTCGCCGGCAACGCGGCGGGCACTATTCCGGCTTACGACGGTGGTCTGAAAGTCCCTGCCGGTATGGTGCCTGGCGATGGGACCTGGCCGAACCCGTTTGCCAATGAAAAGCCACGCTTGCGCATTACCGCAAGCAACGCGGACCAGTACGCTGACCAGATGACGGCCGGGCAGATGAAGTTGCTCAAAAAGTACCCCGACACGTATTACCTTGAGGTGTACCCCACCCACCGGACCGCCACCTTTCCAGCAAACTTCCTGGCAGCTACCCAGCGCAACGCCACCCGCAAAGACTGCAAAACCGAGAACGATGGTCTGTCGATCAGCGAAGCGTGCCGTGGCGGCCTGCCTTTCCCGCTGCCGCGCGATGGCCGCGAGGTGATGTGGAACTACATCCTCAACTATCAGGGCGTGAATGGCTGGGACTGGAACCACAGTGCCTATGTGGTCAATGAGGGCCACATCACGCTGACCAACACCAACCGTTCCACCGGCGAAAAACCTTTCTATCAAATGGATGTGCCAGGGCGTGATCCGAAAATCGCCCAGCGTATCTGGTCGCACGTCGTCGCGCCGGCCCGTACGGCCGGGCAGGCATCCGGGTATTGGGATTACCTCGACCCGGTCACCGACTCCCGCTACGCCTGGAGCTACAGCACCGGCCAGCGGCGTGTACGCAAGGCTCCGGAGTTCAACTACGACACCCCTAACTCGGCGTTCGGCGGGGTAGCGTTCTACGACGAAATCTTCCTGTTCTCCGGGAAGATGGACCGCTTTGACTGGAAGTTGGTGGGCAAGAAGGAAATGTTGATTCCCTACAGCAACTACACGCTGAAATGGGGTTGCGACATGGAGAAAAAGCTCATGCCCAACCACATCAATCCGGCCTGTGAACGCTGGGAGCTGCACCGTGTCTGGGTGGTGGAAGCGACGCGCAAGGACGGCGTGCGTCACGCGCAGAAAAAGCGCCGCTACTACATCGACGAAGACACCTTTGGCGCGGCTGTCTACGACGCCTGGGACGACAGCGGTGCGTTGTTCCGTACCGGCTCGCAGTACAACATCGAGGCCTACGGTATTCCCAACAATCCGCAACAGGATTCCTACTCGCTGTACGACTTCACCCGTGACCAGTACGGCATGTTCGGTAATGGCCCTACACGCTACCGCCAGGAACCGGTCGCCGAGCGTGAAGCCAACCCACAGACCATCGCTGGTGGTCAAACCCGCTGACATCGTGCGCCCTTTTCGGCGTTCGCCTCGGACGCCGATTTTTTTCTTCGTTCCCGAGACCTATTCATGAGCGAGATTCTGAAACGCCTGGACGGCAAAGTCTGCGTGATCACTGGCGCGGGCAGTGGCATTGGCCGCGCTTCGGCACTGCGTTTTGCCAGGGAAGGCGCCACCGTGGTGGTCACCGATCTTTTCGCCGAATCGGCGCAGGCCGTGGCGGCTCAAATCGGCGCCAATGCCCTGGCATTGCAAGTGGATGTCGGCCAGGAAGACGCCCTGCGGGAGATGGTTGAACAGACCGTCCGGACTTTCGGCCGTATCGACGTGCTGTTCAATAATGCGGTGTACCGAAACCCGGCCACCACCCGCGATATCGACTTCATCAACTTCAACACCGAGCTGTTCCACAACTGCATGCGTGTCAACGTGCTGGGCGGTGTCCTGGCGTGCAAATACGCTTTGCCGCACATGCTCGCCCAGGGCAGCGGTTCGATTCTGTTCACATCGTCCACCAGCTCGATTGCCGGCGAAATCTCCCAGTTCAGCTACGGCGCCTCCAAGGCTGCGCTCAATTGGTATGTGCAAACCATTGCCGCCACCTTTGGTAAACGCGGCATTCGTTGCAACGGCATTTTGCCGGGGGTCATTCGCACACCGGCCATGGAAAGCTGGGCCAACGAGGCCATGAAGAGCGCTTTTCTCGACCTGCAAAACGTACCGCAACTGGGGGAGCCGGAAGACATCGCCGCCATGGCCGCATTTCTTGCCAGCGACGACGCGGCCTACGTCAACGGCACGTTGATGCGTGTAGACGGTGGCATGAGCTGCGGTACGCCGATGGTGCCAGTGGTGCGCAATTTCCTGCTGCCCCAAGCCTCGATCTGATCCCGATCAATTCACTGCACTGGAGCCCGTTTCATGGCACTCGAACAGGAACGCTTCATCCTCGACATGCTGGCCGCCTGGGGCGATGGCAGCGACGGCAGCCGCCCGGATATCGAACGCATCATGGCCACTTTTGCCGACGACGCTGTCTGGCAACTTTGGGTACCCGGTGGTCCGGTGATCCGTGGTCGTGACGCGCTGCGCAAGGAGATAGAGCGGCAGATGAGTTATGTCACGCATAACCACTGCAACACGCGCCACATCGTTTCTTCCGAGCGAGTGGTAATGACCGAACGCGATGATTACTGCGTCAGCAATGGCGTCCCCATGCCGCATTCGATGGTGGCGGTGTACGAGCTGAACGAGCAAGGCCTTATCTGTGCCTGGCGCGAGTACCTGGACACCGCTGACCTGGCGAAGAAAAAGGGCGTACCGCTGGAGCACGTGGGCGGGCCGAGCGCTGGTGTTATCAGCACCCATTGATAGCGGCGCTGGACATCAGCGTCTGAGGGAGACATGTATGCCAACAACAAATGTGACCTGTGATCCGGTCGAAGAAAAGCTGCGTACCTTTGTCGAAGGTCTACTGGGCGGGAAAATCACCGCCATGCAGCGTCTGCTGCGCTGGCGCCCGGCCTGGAACCTTGAGCTGCAACGCGATGGCGAAACCCTTCAGTTGCATATTCGGGGCGAGCGCGGTGGGGATGTCAGTCCATTCCCGGATCTGCGCCGGGAGGCGGACATTCTCTCCTTGCTCGGTCAGCAAGGCGTGCCCGTACCGCATATCTACGGCTTTTGCGAAGACCCGCAAGCCATCCTGATGCAGTTGGTGCCGGGTAGCCGTGACGTCAGTACGGCGAAGAGCGATGCCGAACGTCATGGGGTTGCACGCCAGTGGGTCGATGCCATGGTGCGTATGCACCAACTGCCGTTGCAACCCTTTATCGATCAGGGTATCAGCCTGCCCAAAGGTGCCGCGGACATTACCCTGGCGGGTCTGGAAGCCTATTACCCGCTGTATGCGCGTAATAAAACCAAGCCTCAGCCTCTGGCCGAATTCGCCCTCGGTTGGCTGCGGCGCAATGTGCCACAGCACCGAACCCGGCCTGCTTTCGTTCAGTACGATTCGGGGCAGTTTCTGTTCGAGAACGGACAGGTGCATGGCCTCTACGATTTTGAGTTCGCCATGATCGGTGATCCTCTGGCCGACCTCGCTTCGGCGCGCATGCGCGACAATTACGAACCGCTCGGGGACAGTTTTGCGGCCTTGTATCGCTATTATCAGCAAGTGACCGGCGAACCGGCGGAGCCTGATGTAGTGCGCTACCACACCGCGCTCTTCGCCACGGTCAGCACCATGCAGTTCTCGGCATCGGTGGCCACGCCACAACCGGGTGACCCGCATGACACCTACACCGAATTTGATATCGCCCTGCGCCGTGTGGTGGTGCATGCGCTGGCCGAGGCCATGGGTGTTCCCCTGCAAAAGCCGAAGCTGGACGTTGTCGGCACTGGCCCAAATGCACAGCTGCTGACCATGCTGACCGATGCCTTGGCCCAAGTGGAGGTTGCCAGCGATTTCCAGAAAACCAAATTGCGCGCAGTGAGCAAACTGGTGGAATACCTGGGCCGTGGCGATGCCATGGAGTTGCACTTGCGCAAGCTGGAGCAACAGGACGCGCAAGCGCTGCTGGACCGCACCTTCAGTGACTACAGCGAGATCGATGCAGCGCTGGAAACCTTTGTCAAAAACGCCGGGCCGGAATACGACGAACCCTTGCTGCACCTGTTCATGGCGCAAATCGAGCGGCGCGTCCTGGTCTATGGCAGCACCGCCATTGGCGCCTCCGCCAGCCACATCGACCTGCCGCCAGTCGCCTGACGCGGTGAAGCCTTCCTCGCCCGGTGGCTTGCCGCCGGGCCTTTGTTTTCGGAGTGTTTATGTCTGTTCCTGATAACGCCTTCAAGCATCGGTATGGTCCGTGGGCAGTGATCGCCGGTGCCTCGCATGGGGTGGGCGCCGCATTTGCCCATGCACTCGCCGAGCGTGGCCTTAACTGTGTGCTGGTGGCGCGCCGTGGCGAAGCCTTGGCGCAGTTGAAAAATGATCTGGAGCAACGGTACGACGTTGAGGTGCTGGTGCTCATCCAGGACCTGTCCCATCCCGATGCCTGTGAGCAATTGTTGGCGGCTGTTGGTAAGCGGCAAGTCGGTCTGTTTATCTACAACGCCGGGGGCGACCCCTACATCACGCGTTTTCTCGATACTTCGGTCGACGACTGGGGCGCCTTGCTGCGCCTCAACTGCCTAACTGTGATGCAATGCAGCCATGCCTTCGGTGCCGCCATGCTGGAACGCGGGCGAGGTGGATTGCTGCTGGTGGGTTCCCAGGCTGCGTTAGGCGGGATTCGAAAACTGGCGATGTACACCGCCACCAAAGGGTTTGCGCTGAACCTCGGCGAGTCGTTATGGGCGGAGTGGAAAGATCGTGGTGTGGATGTGCTCAACCTGGTCATCGGTACCGTGGACACCCCTACCATGCGCGATGCCATGGTCAAACTGAACATTCCCGACGCCCTCACCATGACGTTGCCCAAGGCTGAAGACCTGGCGCTTCTGGCGCTTCAGGAGCTGGGCAATGGCCCGACGTTGATACACCCCGAAGACACCCTCGAACAGCTCGCCAATGCGCCTGGCCCGGCACGCCGTGCACACGTGCTGAGCAAGAGCGCGCAAGCGGCTGTGTTCATCGGCAACGACTGAGGTCACACACCATGAAAGGCTTTGATAACGCAGAATTCAAACGCGGTTGGAGGGTGCTGATTCTGGCTCTCGTGGGTGTCGCCACCAGTTCCAGTTCGTTGCTGCTGTACAGCTTCAGCTCCCTGGTAATTCCCCTGGAACAGGCCATGGGCTGGGGCAGGGCGGAGTTACAGGCGGCGATCACCGCACTGTCGCTGGGCACCATTGTCGCGTCGCAATTGGCCGGCTGGCTCAATTTGCGATATGGCCTGCGCCTGATCACGTTGCTGTCCTTGTTGGCGTTGTCCGTGAGCGTCTTCCTCCTGAGCTGTGTCAGTGGCTCGATATGGACCCTCTACCTGGGTTTTTTCCTGGTGCCGCTGGCCGGGCTGGGTACGTTGCAGGTGACCTGGTCGCACTTGGTCAACCTGTGGTTTGAGGAAAACCGAGGCCTGGCGTTGGCGATCATCCTCAGCGGCTCCGGGCTCGCGGCCATCATGCTGCCGCTGATCACCGCCTGGGCGATCGGCCGTTGGAATTGGCAGGCGGGTTTTATCGCATTGAGCGTGTTGCCAATACTGCTGGCATTGCCACTGGCGTTACGCTGGTTAATGCCGACCGCTGTTGTCAGCCACAGCACATCACCACTTGCGGTCGTCAGCGAACGATCCGGCGGGCTGCTGTTGCGCGAAGCGCTGCGTTCGTGGCGGTTCTGGGTGTGCAACCTGTCGATGACATTGGTGGTGTCCTGCGTGGTGGGCATGGTCACCAACATCGTGCCACTGCTGCAGGATCGAGGCCTGAGCGCCCTGCAGGCCAGCCAGGTTTTCAGCAGCTTTGGCGTGTCGCTGATTCTCGGACGGTTGCTGGTGGGTTACCTGATTGACCGGTTGTGGGCCCCCGGTGTCGCCTCTTTGGCGCTTTTGATGCCGGCATTTGCCTGCGGCATTTTTGCCTATGGCGACTCCAGCATTGCCCTGTACACCCTCGCCACATTGCTGGTGGGTGTTGGTGCGGGCGCCGAATTCGATATCGCGGCATTCCTGATCGCCCGCTACTTCGGCATGCGCGACTACGGTCGCTTGTTCGGTGCCCATCTGGGCCTGATTACCGCCGGTGCCGCGATCTCGCCATTGCTGTTTGCGGGACTGTTCAAGCTGACCGGTGGCTACTCGGCCATGCTGTTGTTCAGCTTCATCTGCTTTGTCGTCGGACCCTTGCTTCTCCTGACGCTGGGTGGGTATCCGCGTTATCAGGCCGAGTCATTGGCGACCCGCTAGTGGAATTTCGAGCTAAACATATGGACAAATAATTGATTTGTGTTCAACTACTGCTCTAAGTGCAGCCTTAAAATAAAACAGACAAGGAGAATGCCATGCGTGCAGCAATTATTTCCGAGCGCAATGCGCTGCCGGTAGTCGACGAGTTTCGTGAGCCGAAGCCGCAAGACGGCGCGGTACTGATCGATGTCGATACCGCTGGCCTGGGGGGCTGGGATGTACTCGGCGCCTACCGTCTCGGAGTGGAGTACCCCTGTGTCATTCGCGGCGAAGGCGTAGGCCGTGCGCCGGATGGCCGTCGGGTGTATTTCGGGGAACGCTCGGTGCTGCCATTTGGTGCCTGGGCAGAGCGCACCCTGGTGCCGCAAGCCGAAGTGTGGAATGTGCCGGACGACGTGGACGATAAAACCGCGATCAGCATGGGCATTGCGGCTACCGGTGCCATCGTTCCACTGGAAAAAGCCGAAATTCAGAAGGGTGAAAAAGTCCTGATTTTGGGCGCGACCGGTACCCTCGGCCAGATCGCCTTGCAACTGGCGCGCGGTATGGGTGCGGGCAAGGTGGTCGGTGCTGCGCGGTCGGGTGAAGCGCTGGGCCGTTTGAAGTCGCGGGGCCTCGCCGATGAGGTGGTGACACTAGGCGGTAGCGATGATGTCGCAGCTCTCAAGGACGCGGCCGATGGTGGATTTGACGTGGTGCTGGACCTGGTGTGCGGTCAACCCATGTTGACGTCTCTGAAAGCCACCAATTGGGGCGCCCGTATCGTGACCATTGGCACGGGGGCCGGACGCCAGCTCAATCTGGATATTGCCGATCTATTGTTCCGCAACTTGTCGTGCATCGGCACCGGCCAGCGCGCGCCAGCAGACCGTGAGCAAATCTGGCTGCGTCTGCTGAAGATCGCCAAAGAGCAGCAGATTCAGGTGGATTACCTTGACTTCACCCTGGATCAGGCAGCTGAAGCCTGGGCCGCGCAGGTCAATGGGCCACACGCAAAAATCACTGCCACGATTCGTCGTTGAAACCCCTGTCGCTAAAAGGTGCCCTTGTTCGGGTGCCTTTTAGCGTCGGCGCTGATGGCGAAACTCTTCGGGTGTAACGCCGAGTTCTTTGCGGAATGCGGCACTGAAGGCTGCTGCATTGTTGAAGCCGGCCTGATAGGCAACTTGTTTGATCAGTAACCGTGTGTCGGCCAGCAGCGCCATGGCTTTTCGCAGGCGATGTTGTGCTGCGTATTGGCGCAATGTCATGCCAGTCGTGTTTTTGCAGCGACTGGACAGAGTTCGCAACGGCAGCTCGCAGGCCTGCGCCAAGTGGCGCAAAGAGTGGCCTTCGTCGCTCGTGGTATCGAGCAGTTCACGCAGGATGTTGAATTGCCGAGGGCTGAGTTTTTCAGTGTCGGGTAAGGGAACGGCGGCAACGACGGGAACGTCGATGAACTCGCGGCGCAGGTCCAGGGCAATGCTGGTGAGCAGGCACTCGGTTTGCAATTCGCTGGCGAAACCGGGATTGCTCACCTCTTCGGCCAGCCGTTGCAAGGACGCGTGCAGGTAACCGCTCTGCAGGTCAAGCATGGCTTCGCTGACGTTCTCCTTCCAGTTCCAGCGATAACTGCCCAGGGCGCCGAGGGAGGAGGGATCGAACAGGCACACCAGGGCCTTTTGCTTGCTGGCATCGTGGCGTAGATGGAATTCGGTGCGATGGGGAATGAACAGCAGTTTGCCCAAGGGCTGGAATTGATGCGCGCCGTGGCTGGCAAAGCTGCCGCAGTTAGGCTTGCTTTGAACGCTGGCAGGCAGCATCAGGCGTATCAGGCAACTGTTGCCGGTTTCAATCAGGGCCGTGCCGGAGCACGACCATTGCGCCTGTTCAACGCGCAGATCGAAGCCTTGTTTGGCCAGTGAAGCTTCGGTCAGGAAATTACCTGACGCTTCACAGTTGTACTCGCTGTAGTGGATCGCGTTCATTTTTCAACCTTCAGCCTTTTTTATTGTTGGTGCTGAAATTCGAAGGGTGGCAATACGGCAAAGCAGCTACCCGGTCTCGAGTGTACCGAGGCTGTGGACCAAGCTGTTTCATATATTCAGACCGTAGGTATCAGAAAATCAGATGACAAAGGGCAGAGATATTTCAATGCGCCAGCTGCGTTATTTTGTCGCCGCCGCGGACGCCGGACAGTTTTCCCAAGCGGCGCTGAAGGCACATGTATCGCAGTCGGCGATTACGGCGGCCGTGTTGCATCTGGAACAGTCCATGGGCGTCAGCCTGTTCGACCGCCTGCCCCATGGCGTGTCACTGACCGCTGAAGGCAACAAGTTTTCCCAGCATGCGCGGCACATCCTCGACACCCTGCAGGACGCCCTCAGTGAACCGCTTTTTCTCGGTCACGCCATGCAAGGCACCGTACGAGTGGGCGCCTCTTACACGGTGCTGGGCTATTTTCTGCCTGCGCTGCTGGCGCGCTTCAAACGTAGCTACCCTCAGGTTGAGATCGACCTGATCGACATGGACCGTCACAGCATTGAGGAAGCCCTGGGCAATGGCGATCTCGACCTGGGCCTGACGATAGTCTCCAACACACCAAACCTGCAGGGGTTCGCTCACCAGGTGCTGATTCGTTCTCGCCGCCAACTCTGGTTGGCCAGTCAGCACCCTTTGATGTCCGCCACCTCGATCAATCTCGAAGACGTCGCCGAGCATCCCTATATCCTCGCCACGGTCGATGAGGGGGAGGCTTCGACTTCGCGCTACTGGGAATCCCGTGGATTGGCGCCCAAGGTGGCTTTTCGCACCTCATCCATGGAGGCATTGCGCGGGTTGGTGGGGCATGGTTTCGGCGTGACCATTCTCTCGGACATGGTCTACCGGGCCTGGTCCCTGGAGGGCAAGAAAATTGAGATCCGCCCGCTGGTAGACGTGATTCCCCCCATGGAGCTCGGACTTATCTGGCTGCCAGATACCCGTTTGTCAGCATCGGCCCAGGCATTCCGGCAGTTTTTGATCATGGCCTGCGCTTCGTAGCCTTGCAGCTGGCGCGCAGCGTTGACTGGCTATTTGCCGGAGTCGAGTGAGGAGGGGATCGTAAATCGCGAAAACTGTGCAGTGGTATTGGATATTCAGATACTGCAACACAGGTGGGTTTTTTTGCGTCTTCGCAGAGGACAGAATTCAGGGGTGGTATCGCAATTTCAATTCGCTGCTTGCTTGATATCTCCGCAGAAAATATCGACGTTGCCATCGGCCGGCGTGGTTGTCACAACCACGGAGTAGCCGGTGGAAAACAGTTCTGACATGGCGACAGGCGCGCTTCGTGAATAGGTCCAGCCACCGATATCGGAAATACGGCTGGTGTTGATCCGGTCATTCATTGTGTAGGCAACGGGCCCGGGTTGTTTGCAGCTCCCTTTATGGATAGACGTATAGAGGTTCAAGGGACTGAGGGTTCCGCTTGGAACCCCGCCAATGATGAAGGTAAAGGCGGTTTCATTGCCTTGGTTGGCCAATGTCGTATTGGCAATCTCGCCGGTGTTCTGTGGCGTAGCAAGCAGAGGAATGGTCACTGTCTGGTTTGATGAATGCGTACAGCCGAGCATCATCACAGTGGCCATCAGCGCCGCCGATTGATTTCTCAAATTCATGATAAATCTCCTGTGCTCCGAAAATGTAGTACGGGAGATTTTGGTATAGCTCATTTGAGCAATGTCTTGTGCGGGATGCAGACAGGGGCGGTGCCATTTTGCCGGGTGTATTGGGGGTCGACCCGCATCGTGACGCCGCTACTGCCGAGCGTTGTTGGCCGGCGGCCAGGTTCCATTGTTCATCAGGCTGTCGAAGGTCTCGGTCATTTCTTGCGCCGAGTTCGGATAGTCGTGGCGTACCCACCACAGCCACAGCCCGATCAAGGCCCCCACGAAACAGCGTACCGCCGCTTCGCCACGCATGTGCTCCACCTGGTACAAACCCTGTTTTCGGTAGTGTTCCCGCACCTGGATGATCAGGATATTTTCCAGATGGGCAAGAATCACGCTCTGGCCGGGACCGCTGAAAAATGACGTCGTCAGTGCCGCATGACGTTCGGTAGCGCTGAACAGCCAGGCTGACACGTCCAGCAGGACACGACGGTCGCCACCTACCTCGGTGACCTTGGTTGAGGGCATGCCAATGGCTTCATACCCGGCAACGATCAGGTCTTCCTTGTCGCGAAAGTGCGCGTAGAAGGTGGAGCGGGCAACCCCCGTACCGCGCGCTGTTCCAGAGCGGCGTTCAGTTGTACGACAAAAACCTTCCGTACACAGTGAAAAACGTCAGTTATGACTTCAACAAGGGCATGTGGTCGTTGCTCAACGACGGCCTCAAGGGCGGCTACCGGGTACACGACGCACCGCTGTCGGAGCGCGACATGAAACCTGAATCGATTGTTTCCCAGGAAACGCAACGCTGATTGCATCGAATGGACACGCATTTGCGGCCTGAGTGGGCCGCTTTTTTTTTGCTGGATTCTTTTGGCGTACATATCCATTTGAGGCGGCCTGACAGCCGACCCCTGTAGGAGCGAGCCTGCTCGCGATGGACGTCAACGATAACGCGCCCTGTCTGGATGAACGCGTTGTCTGGGCCTCCATCGCGAGCATGTTCGCTCCTACAGGTTCTTCCAATCCGCAAAAGCCCGTTCCACACAAGGCACACCCCAAAAACCTTCTCTAGCTTCAATAATAAATGAACACATATAGAAAAAGTGTCTATATTATTGGCGGTGCAGTTATCCCTCAAACCGGTCCGAACGCCCTGTCAAATGAGGCGTTCGACCTGCTGGCTTATTACAACAAGGAGAATGCCATGCTGATTGATGTCCACGCCCACTTGCTGACTGAGGGTATGCTGAACCGCCACGAGTTCTGGGGGCCGTTCATGAAGGTGCAGGGGCTGACCGTGGGGCATTTTTCCCTCGGTACCAAGCAACCGGCCAAAGCCGCTACTGACGCTGAGGCGCAGGCCAACCTCCTCGCGCGCATGACCCACGCCAGCCGGCGCAAGCTGATGGCCGAACGGGGTGTCGACAAGCTGGTGATGTCCACACCGTCCCACTGTTTCATGTATTGGGCAGGTGATTTCGCCAACGAATACGCGCGCCTGTGCAACGACGAGCTGTCGGCATTTTGCCGGGCCGATCCCGACCACTTCGATTTCTGGTGCCACGCCAACCTGGCGGACCCACTGAACGCAGCCAAGGAAATCGAACGCGCCGTGACTCAGTTAGGCGCCAAGGGCGTGTGCGTCGGTGGGGCCAATTTCAATGGTCTGGAAGCTCACGATGAACGCCTGTTCCCCGTCTGGGAAAAGCTCACCCAGCTGGATGTGCCGATCATGGTGCATGGCTTCAACCAGTCGATCTACTGGGGCGAAAAACACACCGACGACAAGTTCGAAACCACTTCGATCGTGGGTGATTGCGTCGATGAAACGTTGTTCTTCTGGTACCTGATCTGCGGCGGCGCACTGGATGTTTTCCCGACCCTGAAAACCTACATCACCCATGCCGGTGGCATGGCGGTTTTCCAGTTGGGGCGTTTGAGCGAGCTCAATCGGGCAATGGCACCTGACTCGCGCAACCAGCGACCGTTGATGGATTACATGCATAATTTCTACTTCGACCTCGACGTGCATGCGCCCGGCTTGCGTCGTGGTGTCGCCGAGGTGGTTGGGGCGGAGCGTCTATTATACGGCACTAACTTTGGTGGCGCCTATGATCATGGCGACTTGACCGAGGGGCTGGGTTTGTCTGCTCAAGACCGTGAACGGATTCGTAGCGGTAACGCGATCGAACTCCTCAAGCTGAAGGTTCCGGCCAACGCTGGCCGGGTGCTGACGTCGTGACGGACAGCCTGCTGGACATGGCCGCCGGGCGGCCATACCCGCAGCGCAGCGGGCGATTGCCTCGGCAACTGAGTGAGATATCCGCAGCCTGGCTCACGCAGCTATTGCAGCCGCGTTATCCAGGCATCGAGGTCCTGGCGCTGACGGCGTTGGAGGTCCGTAACGGGCACACCACCAAATTGCGCGCCAGGCTTGAGTTGAACGAGGTCGGACAGCGCGCGGGTATTCCTGCGCATGTGTGCCTGAAGTCGAACTGGTCCGAAGGTTTCGAGAGCGGCGATATCTGTGAGCTGGAAGCGCGCCTGTATCATCTGGCGCGCGGCTGGACCGATGCGCCATTGCCGACCACATTTTTCACCGACTGGGACGCCGATGGTGGCGGTCGAGGTGTGGTGATGATGGAAGACCTCGGTCTGGCTGCCGGGCAATTTGGTCATAGCACCGATCACCTTGGCTTGGACGGTGTTGCTCAGGGGCTCGAGTCACTGGCGACGGTGCATGCTGCTACCTGGAACAGTCCGCAGTTGCAGGAGCAGCGCTGGTTGCCGGTGTCGATGGCCAACCCGGTGGACAGCGACGGTCTGCTGCGCATGTACAACTACATCAAGGTCAATCTGCGTAAACCCGAGTACCAGCAGCTGCTGCCGAAATGGATGTACGAATCACCGGAGTTGTTTAGCCATGCCTTCGATGAATTGGCAGCTTTTGAACTGGAGCAGACTTCACCCTGTTGTTTGATCCATGGTGACTCCCATCAGGGTAATAGTTTCTTGCGCAGTGACGGTCAACGTATCTGGCTGGATTGGCAACTGGCCCGACGTGGCCGGCCATGGCGCGATGTCGCCTATTTCATGCTCGGCGCGTTGACCGTGGAGGAGCGCCGCGCCGAAGCGCTGCGTTTGCTGCGTGTTTACCGTGAAAAACTGATTAGCCTGGGAGCCGAAGGCGTGCTGGGTCAGGACGCGGCCTGGGAACAAGTACGGCGTTGGCCGGTCTGGGGGATGCAGACCTGGATGTCGAACATGGATGATTGGGGGCAGGCCGGACTGCCAATGGTGGAGCGGTTTTTCGCCGCCGCAGAAGATTTTGATACTGTGCGCTTGTTAACCCACGGCCGTAAGCCACGCCGCACACCGATATTGGGGCAGGGCGCAAGGCCGTTGACGCAAGCGTATCAACATTTATTGGAGAGTTGAGCGTGGTCAATCAGGAAGATTTGCGTCTGCAAGGCGCGGATAACTTTCGCAGCTTGAAAGGCATTCCCTCCCATTGTGGTCGCCGCATTGGCGGCGATATTCTTTTGCGCGCAGACCAGTTGCATGGGCTGACTGCTGAAGACTGGCAGACACTTCAGCGCCTGGGGTTGCAGACCGTCTGCGATTTACGCAGCGCGGGTGAGCGTGAACGTTACCCGAACCGCTTGCCCAATAACGCAATCCGGGAGTTGCACCTGGAGGTCATAGGCGATGTCCGGGCCGATCCACGCCTTGCCCTCATGCTGGCGAATAATCCGGTGGCGGAGGGTGCACGGGCCATGATGCTGGAAGTTTACCGGCGGCTACCGGGAATGTTGGCGCCCCGGTTGCCGGCGCTGTTCGAGTTGTTTTCTGCAGGCAAGGGCTCGGTGCTGATTCACTGCACGGCGGGCAAGGACCGCACCGGCATCGCGGTCATGCTGCTGTTGCATGCCCTTGGTGTCACGCCAGAACACATCTTGACCGACTATTTGCGTTCGGCACGGCGTTTCAGTCAGTTGAGTGCAGAGCGTCAGCAGGCGATGAGTCATGCGGTGGGCCGGATGGTGGGCCAGCCGGTCAGCGAAGCGGCGTTCGATGCGGTAGTGGATGCCCGGCCTGAATACCTGAATGCCGCTTATGCGGTGATCGAGGCTGAATACGGTGGCCTGGATCGCTATCTGCAGCGTTTCAGTGGTTTGAGTGGCACGGGCTTGCAGGCATTGCGAGATACCTTGCTGGTCGCCTAGGTCGCGGCGCGGGTCATGACCCGGGCCGGTTTCCATTGCGCCAATCCGATCCCCAGCAAAATTAAGCCGCCACCCACCGCGTGGTACAGGTGCAACGTTTCCCCGAGCAGCACGATCGCCAATACCGCGGTAAACAGCGGCACCAGGTTCATCAATACGGCAGTTTTTTCTGCGCCGAGGGTTTGCAGGCCGCGCATCCACAGGCCGGGTGCCAATGCCGAGGCGAACAGGCCAGCGAATAACACCAGTGGGATGTTCTTTGCCGTCAGGGCTATCGACGGTGCCAGCACGAAAGGCGGCACCAGCAGCAGGGTGCCGCAGATAATTTGCATATACAGGCTTTCCCAGGTTGGCAGGGGAATCTGCCAGCGCTTCACCAACACGCAATACAGCGCGTACGACAGCGACGCCGCCAACATCATCAGCTCACCTTGCCCGACCCCATGCTGCCAGAGTGAAGACAAGTCGCCTGCTGCCAGCAACCAGGCCAGTCCGGCAAACGAAACCAGGGTGCCGACCAGCAATGTCGCGGTGGGCCGGGTATTGAGCACCGGGAAGGCCAGGAGCACGGTGAGTAGCGGCATGGTCGCCAGAATCAGGCCCATCGACGTGGCGCTGACGGTGTGTGCCGCAAAATACGCCAGTGACTGGTACAGCGACATGCCGAGCAATCCCAGCAGCCACAGCTTGGCCAGATAAGGGCGAATCTGACGGCGCAAGCGCCATACCCTGGGCAACAACACCGGTGACAACACCAGCAGCGCCGTCAGCCAGCGATAGAAGGAAATGGCTGCGGGGTCGATCACCCCGACCGACAGACGGTTGACCACCGTACTGGCGGCCCAGATCAGCGTGGCAAGGACGGGTAGCAGCAGATTCATCAGGGTGCGCCAACGTTGAGGGTGCGCCGGGCGCACCGGGACCAAGGCCGCTTTCGCGGCGATCAGTGAATGCCGGACTGCGTGTGCGCGTTATTCGCTGGCAGCGTTACGAGCGGCAATGGCAGCGGCAAAGTCGCGCTTGAGCGTCGGGAAGTAAGCAATCTGCCCACCCATGCCGCCGGCTATGTCGATCGAGGCAGCGCTGATGAAGCTGGCATATTCGCTGGCCAGGAACAGCGCCATGCCGGCAACGTCTTCAGGCTTGCCGTAGCGTCCGAGCGGCACGACTTTCATCACCATGGCGTCGAACTCCTCGCGACTCACGCCCGGCCCCATCTCTTTGTAATGACGGTCCCACTGGCCGGTATCGATCCAGCCCATGTTCAGGCTGTTGACCAGGATATTGTCCTTGGGCAGGGACATGCCCAGCGAGCGGGAGAGGGCGATGCACGACGCGCGGTTGATCACCGAAGGAATGCCGTCTGGCGTCGGAATCGCGCCGGCCAGGGCGTTGATTTCGATGATTCGCCCCCAACGCTGTTCACGCATGAACGGCACCACGGCCTGGACGAAACGAAAATGCCCCATCTGCAGGATGTTGGCATGTTCGAGGATGGCCTCCGGCGTCAGGGTATCGAGATTACCGCCGCGTCCTTGACCCGCATTGTTGACCAGCACATCGACACCGCCCCAGGCGTGTGCAACTTCGGCGACGAAAGCCTTGACTCCCTCACTGTCGGTCACGTCAACCGCTCGGGCAATGACCGCCTGGGCGTGTTCCGCGAGCTGCGAACCCACCTCGCGGACGTCTGCCTCACTGCGGGCGCAAATCGCTACCCGCGCCCCTTCAGCCGCGAAAGCCCGGGCGATGGCCAGGCCGATGCCCCGGGAAGCACCCGTGATGATCACGCGCTTTGCACTCAAATCAATGTTCATGCTGGCTCCTGTTGTTTTTTTTCTGCCGGTCCGCTTGCGGGTTTTCCTGCCTGACCCCCGTATTCAGGGGGTCTGCCCGGACTATTGAAAGCCCAAAGAGGTCATTCGTCAAAGATTATTTGAACGTTTATGTGTTTTGTGTGCAGTATTGCCCCGGGCGACACCGTTGGCTAAAACAGATAGCCAAGGAATCGCGGTTAAAATTCTGAATAGAGAACTGCAATCTTTATGTGGAATTTTACATTGCGATCCGTTACGGTGGCTTTCAGCTGAGGAGGGAAGTGGTCCTGGATGCGTGCCAGGCCTCTCGAGCGGACTGTCCAGGCGGGACATGCATCGATCCTGTGGGGTTTCGCAGATCGCTGGAATGACTGTTTGAACGCACTTAACGTCAGAAAATAAAAATAAAAGGTAGTGTGTATGAAAGAGAAGACCAAACAGGGTCGGCGGGTGCTGACTCAAGGTGCTCTGACACTGTTGATGGTTGGCAGTGCACAGGGTTTGATGGCGGCCTCGTTCGACATGTCGAACCCAGACTACCGCGTGCGTTGGGACAATACGGTCCGTTACAACCTGGGGATGCGGACCGACAGTCAAGACAGCCACATCATGAATACGCCGAACTACGACGAGTCGGACGGCAAGTTCGATAGAAACGAGATCGTGACAAATCGTCTCGATCTGTTTAGTGAGTTCGATTTTTCCTATCTCAACGATTGGGGTGCTCGTCTCAGTGCTGCCGGCTGGTATGACCAGGCCTACGATGACGACAAAGTCCACAGCAACATTCCAGGGTTCGCGACCAGCTACCACAACAACAAGTACAGCGGTGAAGTGGACCGCTACATGAACGGTCCTTCGGGCGAAATTCTCGATGCGTTCCTCTGGAAAAACTTCAACGTCGGCGAAATACCGGTCAACGTGAAAGCCGGTCGCCACACCAACTACTGGGGTGAGGGCCTGCTCATCGGCGCGCATGCCGTGTCTTATTCCCAGGCGCCAAGTGATGGCGTGAAAGCCTCGACCAGTCCTGGTATCGAAACCAAGGAAGTGTTCCTGCCAGTCGGGCAAATATCGGCCAAGGCGCAACTCACCGACCATCTCTCTGTTGCCGCTCAGTATTTCTACGAATGGGAACCGACTCGCATACCTTACGGGGGCACGTACTTTGGTGGTGCCGACCCATTGTTCGAAGGCCCGGACCAGCTACCGTTGGCCGCCAACGGCTCGACCCTGCAACGTCAGGATTCGAAATTCGGGCGTGATGGCAAGAACTGGGGCGTGATGGGCAAACTCAACGTCGAAGAAATCGAATCGACCTTCGGCGCCTACTACCGTCAGTTCGACGATTACCAGCCTTGGCTGGCCCCGGAAATCAAGGCAGCAGCGGGCTCCTATCGGGTGATTTACCCACGTGGCGTGAAGCTCGCGGGCCTCAGCTTCGCCCGGGTCTTCAACACTGTGGCGGTCGGTACCGAATTGTCCTATCGGATGAACGGCGCATTGAATGCCACCGGCGTCAGTGCCCTGGACGATGAAGGTCCTCGCGGTGACACCATCCACTTCATTGCCAACGCTGTTTACGGCGTGCCGCGTAACTTTATTTCGAACAACGGCACGCTGGTTGGTGAATTCGCGTACAGCCATCTGGATCGGGTGACCGAGCACGAAGAGTTGTACAAAGGGGTTGGCGAGAATGCTTGTACCGATGCCAGAAACCCTCGCAGCCCCGGCTCCGGCGATGAGTCCGATGGTTGCTCGTCGAAGAACTACTACGCAGTTGCCGTCAACTACACGCCACAGTACATTCAGGTCCTGCCTTCCTGGGACCTGGATGTCCCAATGACTGTCAACTACGGCCTGCATGGCAACGCCCCGACTGCCGGTGGCGGTAACGAAGGCGCGCTGTCCTACTCAGTCGGCCTGAAGGCCACTTATGCCCAACTCTATGAGTTCGGCTTGCGTTACGCAGACACCAAGGCCCAACCCAAGCATCTGGCCAACGGCACTGTAGCCGGTAACGGTCCGGTCGGTGGTACCGACCGCGGCTGGCTGGCATTTACCTTCAAGACCTCCTTCTGATAAATCCAACAAGAATCGGAGAATGTGTTCATGAAACGACAACTTGCCTTATCCATTGCCCTGATGAGCATGGCGACCTACACCCTGGCGGCAGGCGGTGACGCTTCCGAACTGGGCAAAAGCCTCACCCCGTTCGGGGCGATCAAGGCGGGTAACGCCGAGGGCACCATCCCTGCCTATGACGGTGGCCTGACCAAGGCACCGGCCGGCTTCGTACCCGACAGCGGGTTCTGGGTCGATCCGTTCAAGGATGAAAAACCACTATTTCGTATCGATGCCAAAAACGTCGACAAGTACGCGGACAAGCTCAGTGAAGGGCAAAAAACCCTCATCAAGAAGTACCCGACGTATTACATCGACATTTATCCAAGCCACCGTACGACCGCCTATCCCCAGGCCGTGCTGGATGCCACCGTCCGCAACGCCAGCAGTTGCACGATTCAGAAAGACGGCCTGGCGGTCGATCCGTCCTGCCGTGGCGGCTTGCCGTTCCCGATCCCGAAGACCGGCAACGAAGTGATGTGGAACCAGCAGGTGCGCTACAAGATCGGCACCGGTTACTCAACCACTTCCTCTTCGAACAGCTGGGTGGTGGACGCCAATGGCTCGATCACCAAGACCGCTGAGCAAGCGACCTTCGAAGAGACACCGTACTACCAGGTCTCCCAGGCCGATCGTGATTCACTGATGTATGCCCGAGTGTTCTCGCGCAATGACTATCCGGCGCGCCGCTCCGGTGAAGTCGTGGTGCTCACCGACTTCCTCGACCCACAGGCCAAGGCTCGTCGTTCCTTCAGCTACTCCCCGGGTCAGCGTCGCGTCAAGCTGGCGCCAGAGTTCGCCTTCGATACGCCTGTGGCCAGTCAGGGCGGTGTGACACTGTTCGATGAGCTGCAAATGTTCTCCGGCAGCCAGGATCGGTTCGACTACAAACTGGTCGGCAAAAAAGAGATGTACATTCCGTACAACGCCTACAAGTTCTACTTCGGTACCAAGCAGGAAGATCAGTTCATGCCGCACCACGCCAACCCGGCCAACGAGCGTTGGGAGCTGCATCGGGTGTGGGTCGTGGAGGCGACGTTGAAGCCGGGCATGCGCCACGTCTACAGCAAACGTACCTATTACCTGGATGAAGACACCTTCGGTGTAGGCCTGTATGACGCCTGGGACAAGAGCGGCGCGTTGTATCGCTCGATCTTCCTCAGTGGCGTACAGCTCTACGACAAGAACATTCCCTACAACGTGAAAAACGTCGTTTATGACTTCAACAAAGGCATGTACGCGTTGCTCAACGATGGGCTCAAAGGTGGTTACAAGTTCTATGACAAACCGCTCAGCGAGCGCGACATGAACCCTGAAGCCATCGTAGCCCGGGTCACTCAACGCTGATGTGAGTCGCCTGTCCTGCCCGTCGGTTTGCGCATCAAGCCTGGCGGGTAGAACAGGTGGGTTCTGCCATGCGGGATGGTTAAGGAATAAAAATAATGATTAGCCCTTGCCCTGCTTCTGTTCTTTTTTCCAAGTCGCGCCTACTGCTTGCGGTTGCGTTGACCGTAGGTGTCAGTTCGTTGGTGGCGATGCCTGCTTATTGCGCGGCTGCGCCTTCCACCGATACGCTGGACGTACCGGCGCAACGGGTGGACGAGCGGCTGCCCGCACCCTTGTTGTCGGTCGCCAGGGCTGGCGATGCGATGATCAGCGTCGGTCTCCACGGATTGATCCAGCGCTCCACCGACGCGGGACGAACCTGGCAGCAGGTCGACAGTCCGGTGTCCAGCGATCTGGTGCAAGTGCGGTTTCGCGATGAGCGAAATGGCTGGATCGTCGGTCACGATGCCCTGGTGCTGCACACCACTGATGGCGGTCACAGCTGGCAAGTGCAGCTCGACGGGCGCCGCCTGTTGACACTGCTTAATGCCTACTACGGTCCGCGGTCCGAAAAAGGCGACGAATCCGCGGCCCTGGTAGTCAGGGAAGTGGCAATGGCCGCCGGTACCTCGGCGACCCCGGGCGTATTGGCCGCACCCTTTCTGGATGTGATGTTCGATGAACAAGGCAACGGCTTTGCCGTGGGTGCCTTCGGGCTGTTGTTGCACAGCACTGACAACGGCCAGAACTGGGAGCCGTGGATCGAGCGCAGTGACAATGAGCGGCGCATGCACCTGTATGGCCTGGCTCAGCAAGCGGGCACTTTCTATATCAGCGGCGAACAGGGGCTGTTGATGCGCCTGGATCGTCAGCAACAACGTTTCGTGAAAATCGAAACGCCCTACACCGGCACCTACTTCGGCGTCCGCGCCTACGATCATTTGCTGCTGGCTTACGGGCTGCGCGGCAATCTGTTCGCCAGCCGCGATGACGGGCAGCAATGGCAGGCCGTGGAAACCAACCTCAATAGCAGTCTGGTCAGCATCGTCGAGCAGGGCAACGCCTTGATCGTCGTGAGCCAGGGCGGGCAACTGGTCAGCGTTGATCGCCAGAGTTTGCAAGTCACGCCGCTGGCGGATGCGCGAATGGGTGAGGTTTATGCAGCCAGTGCCACCAACCAGGCTGGGAGCCTGGTTGTCACGCGCTTTAGCGGCGCCAAGGTCATCGATATCGCCCAGGCCAACTGACGCCGTCGGCACGATTCCCCTACGAGAAAGAAAAAATGGTCGAGCAAAAATTCAACAGCGGGATGCCAGTGATTGCCAACCTGGAGGACTTTGACAAGAGCTCCGGAGGCTGGTTTGAACGGGTGATTTTCCGGCATCGCATGTTGGTCGTCATTGCCTGCTTGCTCGCCACCGTGGTGTTGGGCTTCTTTGCTACACGGCTGCAAGTGAATGCCAGTTTCGAGAAAATGATCCCCAGCTCCAGCCCCTACATCAAGAATTACCTGGCCTATAAAGACCAGCTTCCGGGGTTGGGTAACAGCATTCGCGTGGTGGTCGAAAACAAGACCGGTGATATCTACGACGCCGACTACTTGCTGGCGCTGCAGAAGGTCAACGACACCCTGTACCTCATCCCGGGTATCGACCGTTCCTGGATGAAGTCGCTGTGGATGCCCATCGTCCGCTGGAAAGAAGTGACGGAGGAGGGCATCGATGGCGGTGCGGTGATGCCTTCGGATTACGACGGCAGCGACAAGTCGATCAAGGCCCTGCGCCGCAACATCATGCGCGCCGGCATTGTCGGCAACCTGGTGGCCAACGACAGCCAGTCGAGCATGATTGTCGCGCCGCTGCTCGATACCAATCCGCAGACCGGTAAACCACTGGACTACGGGGATTTCTCCAAGCAACTGGAAGCACAGATTCGCTCACTGGAAAGCGACAAGGTCGGCATCCACATCGTCGGCTTCAGCAAGCTGGTCGGCGACCTGATCGACGGCCTGTATTCGGTGATGCTGTTCTTTGGCGCTTCCGTGGTGATCGCCGGGCTGTTCGTCTATTTCTACACCCGTTGCCTGCGCAGCACTTTGTTGCTGGTAAGCGTGGCAGTGGCGGGCGTGGTGTGGCTGCTGGGCTTGATGCAAATCCTCGGCTACGAGCTGGACCCGTACTCGATCCTGGTGCCGTTCCTGATTTTTGCCATCGGCATTTCCCATGGCACGCAGAAGATGAACGGCATCCTTCAGGACATTGGCCGTGGCACCCATAAATACATTGCCGCGCGCTATACCTTCCGCCGTTTGTTCCTCACGGGCCTTACCGCACTGCTGACCAATATCGTTGGTTTTGCCGTGCTGGTGATCATCGATATTCCGGTGATCCGCGACCTGGCACTGACCACCAGCATCGGTGTCGCCGTGCTGATTTTCACCAAGTTGCTGCTGATTCCGGTGGCGCTGTCGTACCTCGGTGTCAGTAAAAAAGCCGCGCGTATCGCCATCGCCAAAGACCAGGCCGGCGCAGAAAACAAAGGTTTCCTAGGGCGTCTGTGGAGCGGCCTCGACCGCTTCACCGAACGGCCGATGGCCACCGCGGTGATCGCCGTGTCGCTGCTGGTGACCCTGGCGGGCAGTGTGGTGATGATGCACCTCAAGGTCGGTGACCTGGACCCCGGTGCACCGGAGCTGCGTGCGGATTCGCGCTACAACCGCGATAACGCCTACATCACCAGCCATTACGGGCTTTCCAGTGACCAGTTCGTGGTCATCATGAAGACCAACGAAGACAGCTGCCGCCTGTACCAGTCGCTGCAAAGCATGGACAAGCTGGCCTGGCGCCTGCGTCAGACACCAGGTGTACAAACCACCCAGTCGCTGGCCGAAACCGTACGGATGATCAGCTCCGGCATGGCCGAAGGCAGCCCGAAATGGCTGAGCATCAGCCGTGACCAGGCGATCACCAACTCGGCGGTGGATGCAGCGATGATTTCCGCCCCGGGGATCACCAACCAGCAGTGCTCGGTGACCCCGATGATTGCTTATCTGGCCGACCACAAGGCCGACACCCTGAGCCGGGTGTTGCAGGTCTCAGAAGAATTCGCCAAGGAAAACAACAGTGTCGTCGGCGCTGAACAGCCGGTGGAATTCCTCCTGGCCGCGGGCAATGCCGGCATCGAGGCCGCCACCAATATCGAAGTCGAGAAGGGCATCATCACCATGTACCTGGCGGTGTATGGCGCCACGGCGTTGCTCTGCCTGCTGACCTTCCGCAGCTGGCGCGCAACCTTGGTGGCGCTGATTCCGCTGCTGATGACCACGATTATCTGCAAGGCACTGATGGTCTGGCTGGGCATCGGCCTCAAGGTGGCCACCTTGCCGGTGATCGCCGTGGGGGTCGGTGTCGGTGTGGACTACGCGCTGTATCTGCTCAGTGTGCAACTGGCGGTGCAGGAGCGTGGTGGCAGCCTGGCGGTGGCTTATCGCCGCTCGCTGGACTTCACCGGCCGTGTGGTTGCACTGGTGGGCCTGACCATGGCCGCCGGGGTGATTACCTGGGCCTGGTCGCCGATCAAGTTCCAGGCCGACATGGGCATTCTGCTGACCTTCATGTTCCTGTGGAACATGCTCGGTGCACTGGTGTTGATCCCGGCCCTGTCGCATTACCTGCTCAATCCCAAGGGCAACTCCAAGGCCGGAGTGACCCTGGACCTCGAAGACGCCCGCGCGCAGCAGGAACCGCGTAAGCCCGCAGCCGGCGCACCGACCCACTCATTGACTGAGCTCGCCTTACCCCGGCGTGCCCGCTGACTAATAGCCGGGCACAGGCCCAGGCTGGCAATTGCAAGGAGAGAAGTATGTTCGAGTTACTGATGAGTGCCGACATGATGGTTCCGGACCCGGACGGCATGACGGAAATGTTGGTCGACAAGCTCGGGATCTACAAGCACGAACGCTGGCGCCAGGCGTTCGACAATCACCCGTACATCGCGCATTTTCTGCGGGTACACAAATCCCTGGCGGTGTCGCCAACACGCATCGAACCGCAGTGGCACCTGGATCGACCGAACCCCGGCGATCCGCTGTTCCATGACTTTCTGGAAAGCCTGAAAGATTTCCAGGGGCATCATCGGCCGATGATCACTCACTCCATCGTGCTGGCCCTGCACGGGGACAAGTTCGACGCACTGGTGGACAAACTGATGCGCCGGCGCTTGCCGTTCCGCATGGCACAGCGCACCCCGGAAATGCCGTTCGACCGCCTGTGGCTCGGTGCGACTCCCGAGCAGCCGTACTACCAGCCATCCGTGGACGGTGGCCTTTGCATTGAAATCATGCCGACCGAGCCATTGCAGATGCCGCCGGAAACCTACCAGTTGCCACCGGTGCAACCACGCGATCTCAAACCCGGCGACATGGTACGCGTGACGGCCCGTGGCTTCCTGGTCCGTGACCTCGACGAAACCCTGCGCAAGGTGTCGACCAACCTCGACTGGGAACCGAGCGGGCCGGTGGAGAACATCCGCAGCGAAGGCTACCGCCGTGCGCACATGGGGTTCACCGTGCCTAACAGTGCAACCCTCGATGTACTCGAGGCGACCTACTGGAACACCGACGCCGGCCACTACGTCAACAACTGGGGCCCGGGGCCGTACTACATCCGTATCGGCGTCAACGACCTGGCCGCCAAGGCCGAAGATCTGCGCGCACGCGGCACGCGGTTCCAGTGGATCGAATCCTCGGAGGCCGTTGGCGGTCGTCCATTGATCAAGATCGATCCACAAGAACTCAATGGTCAGGTCTTCGAGTTCGAGGAGTGCCCTGCATGAGCACAGCGCAAAATCCGCAACTCCCCGTGCTGATCAACGAGGCTGTGCGCCTGGAGCGCGATGCCATGGTGGGCTGGGTGGTACTGACCCGTCCCCGACAGATCAACGCCATCAACGACGAGATCCGCCAGGGCGTACCGCAGGCACTGGCGTTGTTGCAGCAGGATCCGGACATTCGCGTGATCGTGATTCGCGGGGAAGGCGAACGGGGCTTTTGTGCGGGCGCCGATATCAAGGAACGCCGCGGCCCAGAGTCCAGCTTGCAAGTTCGCCAGCGCATGGAAAACGTACGCTGGATCGAAACCCTGGACGGCATCACCAAACCGGTGATCGCCGCCATTCATGGCTACTGCATGGGTGGCGGGCTGGAATTGGTGCTGGCGTGTGACATCCGTTTCGCCGCTCCCGATGCCGTGTTCGCCCTGCCAGAAACCGGTCTGGGGCTGATCCCCGGTGGCGGCGGCACGCAACGACTCTCCCGAGTGGTGGCACCGGGTCAGGCACTGGACATGTTGCTCACCGGTGACAGGGTGGGCGCCGAGCAGGCGCAGCGCATTGGTCTGGTCAGTCGACTGGCCAGTGACAGTGCCAACCTTGTGCAAGAAGTGCGGGCTTTTGCCCAGCGCATCGCCAGCAAACCACCCACCGCGTCGGCCTTTGTCAAACAGGCTGCGCGGGCGGCACTGGAAATGGATCTCAAGCGTGGCCTGGACCTGGAGCTTGATCTGTTCGCCTTGTTGGCCCCGACCAAGGACGCCCGCGAAGCGGCCCAGGCCTTCAGCGAACGGCGCGAACCGCGTTTTACCGGCGAATAAAGCGCCACTCCCTAAAACAAAAAGGATAAGGGCATGAGTACAGGAAAACTGGCAGGACGAGTGGCCATTATTACCGGCTCCGGTGGCGGCCTGGGCGCCGAATGCGCACGGGTACTGGCATCCCATGGCGCGAGTATTGCCGTAATCGATATCAATTTCGAGGGGGCGACAGCCGTTGCCCAATCGTTGGTCGCCGAGGGCCATCAGGCTTTGGCGATTGCCACCGATGTGTCCTCGGAAGACGACGTGCGGGCAATGGTTGCCCAGGTGAAAGAGCGTTTTGGCCGTATCGACATCTTGCACAACAACGCGGCGATCCTGAATGCCGAGCAACGCCAGCTGGACCGTGATTTCGTCAACCTCGACATGCAGGCCTGGGACCGCGCCATCGCGGTCAACCTGCGTGGCGCCGTGCTGTGCACCAAGCATGTGATTCCGGTCATGCTGGAGAACGGCAAGGGCTCGATCATCTTCGCCACCTCGGGTCTGGGCATGCAGGGCGATATGTCCCTGACCGGCTACGCCACTTCCAAGGCGGGGCTGATGATGCTGCCACGCATGGTGGCCTCGCAGTACGGCAAGCAAGGCATTCGCGGCAATGCCGTGCAGATCGGCCTGGCGCCTTCGGAACACGCCATGCCTGAACCCTTGCTCGACATCCTGCGCGACAACCACTGCACCGCCGAGCTGGGTACACCTCGGCAGATCGCCGATGTGGTGGCGTTCCTGGCCAGTGACGAATCCTCCTTCGTCACGGGTACCACTCTGGTCGCCGACGGTGGTTTCAGCAGCCACACGCCATCCCTGGTTGCGATGCGCGCGTTGTTCGCGCAGATGGGTCGCACCGGCATGTAACCTTTGCCTCGGTGCACCGTCCGGTGCGCTGGGGTTGTACTTCGCCACCACAGCCGCCGCGCGCCGCCGTGGTTGAATTACGTCATGGAAGCAAGTGATGAATCAGAACCACAAAGCGGGAAACACCGACTTCGATGTGATCGTCGTCGGCGGTGGCACCAATGGCCTTTCGGCTGGCTGTTACCTGGGCATGGAAGGCAAGAAAGTGCTGGTGCTCGAAGCGTTGGACAAGGTCGGCGGCATGGCGTCATCGGGCTATCTGATACCCGAAGCACCGCAGCACCTGGTCCACCCCTGTGCCCTGGACATGATGTCGATGCGTGTGCATTCCCACGTGCCGGCGGAGCTCGGGCTGGAGCGCCACGGTTTCAAATCGGTGGAGCTCGCGCCGGGGTATGTGTACCTGCATCCAGATGGACAGTCGCTGATTTTCTGGCGTGATCGCGAGAAAACCGCTGCCGAGATTCGCCGCTTCAGCAGCAAGGACGCCGAGGCGTTTCTTGAGTTCATGAAGGTCATCGACATGTTCCTCGATATCGCGCTGCCGATGATGCGCGTCGACCCGGCGAAGACCAACCTGGGTGTGAAGCTGAAGATGCTCGGCACCGCGATCAAACACAAAGCCTTGAAGCCCGAACTGATGGCACTGATGACGGGATCCGCGCTGCAAGCGGCGCGTGAGCGCTTCGAGCATCCGGTGACCATATCCGCGATGTGTGCACTGACCGGTCTGGCAGGTGATATCAGCGCCGATGGCGGTGGCATCTATTACGCCTTGCTCGGTTTCCTCCATCGTTTTGGTGTGGGTCGTGTCCTTGGGGGCATGCAGCAGTTGAGCAACGCCATGCAGGCGCGTCTGGAAGAGCTGGGCGGTCAGGTGCTGGTGTCGGCCAGCGTCAGTGAAATCGTTGCCAAGGATGGCCGGATCAAAGGGGTGAAACTTGCGGATGGTCGCCAGTTCATGGCCCGCGCGGTCATTGCCGGCTGTCACCCCAAGCCTGCGCTGGATATGGTCACCCGTGGTGAAATCCCCCAACACTTGCTCACCCGCATCGCCATGGCACCAGCCAACGGCAAGGGCTCGGGACCACTGAAGGTGGATCTTGCCTTGCGTGGGCAGATTTCCGTGCCACGTTTTGCTGCCATTCGCGGCGACGGTGTGGATCTGCGTAAAACCGTGATGTTGATCGGCACCGAAGAGGCGGTGCTGGAAAACTTCGCCGCTTGCGCCCGAGGCGAGGTACCGAAGTTGCCCTACATCACCGTGGCCGCACCGAGCGCCGCCGATCCCTCACAAGCGCCAGCCGGCCAGGATGTACTGTACATCTATCCGCCGGTCATGCCGGTGAACCCCAACGAGGGTTGGGACGCATTGCGTGAACGGGTAGCCGACCAAGTGCAAGAACAGCTGTATGACTACATTGAAGGGATCGAAGGGCAGGTGATTGGCCGTCACATCGAGGCCGCCCCGGACTTTACCGCGCGCTTGAACACGGTGAATGGCTGCGTGGTGCATATCGACACGACCTCCATGCGTTCGAGCACCATGCGCCCAGCGTACGGTTTGGGCGGCGATACCTTACCGGTGGCCGGGCTGTATTTCGGCAGCGCCGGCATACATCCGGGCGGTGGGGTCAACGGCATGGCAGGGCGGTTGGCGGCCAAGCGGGTGAGCAAGTACTTGAGTAAAAAAGGCAACTGAGCCGTCGATAGATAAAACCTGTGGGAGCGAGCCTGCTCGCGAAGGCGGAGTGTCAGGTGGCGGTGATCCTGGAGGTACCTGTCCCTTCGCGAGCAGGCCCGCTCCCACAAAGAGATCGTGTTTATGCAACGCGCTGATAGTCGTTAAACGCTGTCAGCGTTTTTTTTTGCACCCAACGAAATACTCGCCAGGACAAAATCTGCCGAGTACTGGCGCCAGGTGGCCATGCCTTCTGCCGAGTCAGTGTCCAGGCCTGCGAGTGCAGACATGGAGTAGCGGTTGGTGAACCAGCCTGTGGTCACCAGTGAGGCGCTGGCCAGCAACAAGCGCGGGTTGATGTCCGCACGAAAATCACCACTGGCGGCTCCGCGGACCAGGATCGCGTCGAGCTTGGCGATCAGCTTCGGTGCCATTTCAAGAAAATGGTTACGCGGTGTTTCGTGGGTGTCGTGGTAGCGAATGCCTTCCAGCGCCAGGCTGCCGAGGAAGGGGTCAAACCGGTATTGGTCGAAGAAGTGATTGAGCACGGTGCGCATCGCCTGAGGCGGTGGCAGCTCTTCAACCTTGAGGTTGACCAGCTCGGACATGATGTTGTCCGAAGATTCATCCAGTACCGCGACAAACAGCCCTTCCTTAGAGTTGTAGTAGTGGTAGACCAGTTGCTTGGTGACCCCGGCATCCCGGGCTATTTCTTCCACGCGCGCACCGGCCAGGCCTTTTTTAGCGAACTCCACGCGCGCAGCAGCGAGCAGGCGATTCATCGTATTGCGTTTGCCCTGTTCGCCACCTTCTCCTGCCTTCACCGCCACCTCGTACTCCTCCTGTTGAATGGGGTCACACCTTGAAGCATATACCCGGGCGCCATCGTTTGACCCAGAGTCAAACGAAGCGCAGTACCGGTGCAGACACAACCGCATACCATGGATTGGCAGCCGGGCAATCTTGGTGTGCAAGAGCAATAAAAACAAGACAGGAGAACCTGATGAGCAACGAAAGCGCAGCACTGGACCTGGCCACCGCGTATTCCGCCGTATCGGAAATGTATCGCGGCACTGACCTGGATATTCATGCGGTGTGCCGCGAGCAACGGTTGAAGTCACCCATCTATGAAGGCGATTTCATTACTCAATTCGGGGTGCCAACCAATGCCGGTACCCAGCAGGGCACTCGCCCGACCTTCGCCTTGTTCAAATACCAGGACGTGATGACTGTTCTGCGCGATGGTGCGACCTACACCAGCGGCTTTATTGCCGAAGGTCTGGGCGCGTTTTTCGATGGCTTGATCATTCTGGCCATGGACGGTGACGAACACCGCAAGGTGCGCGCCTTGCTGCAACCGGCATTCATGCCCGAGACCGTGAACAAGTGGCGCCCGCAGATCGACCAGGTGATCCGCGAGGAGTACATCCAGCCAATGTTGCCGGCAAAGAAGGCCGACCTGATGAAGTTCGGCCTCGAGCTGCCGATTCGCATCATGTACGCCTTGATGGGCTTCCCCTCGGATGAACCGTCCAAGTACAAACAATATGCGGCCTGGGCCTTGGCCATTGTCGGCGGCAACCAGATCGACCCGAGCAAGATGGTCGAAGCGCGGCGTCAGGCCGGCATCGCCGTCAAGGGTCTTTACGACGCACTGGCCGAAGTCGTGGTGCAACGTCGCGCCGAGGGCAGCCAGGGCGATGACGTGGTCGGTCGTTTGCTGCGCGCGGAATACGAAGGGCGCACGCTGGATGACCATGAAGTGATCACCTTTACTCGCTCGTTGTTGCCGGCGGCCGGGGAAACCACCACGCGCATGTTCGGCTCGGTGATGACCTTGCTGCTCACAACTCCCGGCTTGCTCGAGCGGGTCAAGGCCGACCGCTCACTGATCGGCAAGCTGATGGACGAAACTACCCGTTTTGAACCGGTAGCCACTTTCAAAGTGCGCGAAACCGCCAAGGAAGTGGAATTTCACGGTGTGAAGATTCCCAAGGGCTCATTCGTCCAGTGCATGGTGGTGTCTGCCAACCGCGACGAAGAAGCGTTTGAAAACCCGGATGTCTTCGATATCGACCGCAAGCCAAAACCATCCTTTGGTTTTGGTTTTGGCCCGCACATGTGCATCGGTCAGTTCGTTGCCAAGGTCGAGATCAGCTGCGCGGTCAACGCGATCCTCGATCTGTTCCCCAACTTGCGTCTCGACCCGACCCAGCCCGTACCGCAGATCGGCGGTGCACAGCTGCGTGGCGTGTCGACGCTCCCGGTGATCTGGGACTGAACCACGATTCAAATCCGTTTCCAGGCCTTGATAAAAACAACAGAGGGCAGTATGAGAACGTTCAAAACCATTCCAGAACGCGGTGATTTCGGCTTCCAGCAACTGGTCGGGCCGCACAAGGTCACTGGCGCTTCGATGTCTGCCGAGCGCGGCTTCTTCGGCCTGCATTTGAGCAAGAGCTCGCCGTTCGGCTCTGTGCGCGATGAGCAGGGCAATATCTATTCATTTGTGCGGTCGCTGATGGCGCCCAATGGCACGCCGAACCCGACCAAGTTCTACTACCTGAACAACCACGTCGACAACGTCCACCTGCGCATGGACCACGAAAAAATGGCCCGCCAGGCGCTGACGCCACTGCCTGTGCATAGCCTGGAAGGTGATACCGCACGCTGGGCCAGCCAACCGGGTGAAGCCGGTAATGGCTGGGAAATCACGGCCAGCAGTGAACGCCTGACCTGGAAAGAAGAAGGCTTGTTTCACCTCGAAGGTCGTCTGCTCGGACCGGGTTTGCAGTGGTACTTGCCGGGTGTGGAGTGGGGCACGTTCTACGTTTCACAGTTGTGGGATATCGCCGGTGTCTGCGAGGGGCGTCCGGTAAAAGGCGCCATGGCGCTGGACCAGTTCTACATGGCTGAAGGCGGCGCCATCCACTTCAAGAAAGACCTGGTAGTAAACAACAACAAGCATGTGATCTGGTGGTCCTTTGTCACCGTTTATAAAGACGGCACGTGGGATACCGGTTCTTTCATGGTCGGTCACGACCACCTGGGTTACGCCATTTTCAACAATGAAAAAGGCGAGGTGCGGGTCACCACCGATATCGAAGGGCACACCGAGCACAAGGACGGAAGCTACTTCTTGAAGTCGGCCAAAATCGTGCTGGAAGGCAAGGAAGAGTGGGAATTCCTGCCTGACGAGAAGGGCGAAATGATCGACTTCGTTGGCGGTTTCCCTGTCACGGCTCAGCAGGAAGGGCGTTGGCGTCGGGTTGGCGATACCCGCGAGCCTTCGCACTGGCTGGGCTGGGGCGAGTCGGACCGGCGTAACGGCTCGGCCCGTAACGTTCCAGGCAAGGACCTGTAAACCTGTGAACCCCCTGTAGGAGCGAGCCTGCTCGCGATGGACGTGAAGGATACCGCGTGATGTCTGACACCCCGTGGTGTTCTCAGGTTTATCGCGAGCAGGCTCGCTCCTACAGGGCATAACAATAAAGAGGAATCACGATGAAATTCCGCGACAAAGTCGTACTGGTCACCGGTGCCGGTCGAGGCATGGGACGCGCCATTGCCCTGGCCTATGCCCGCGAGGGCGCCAAAGTGGTGGTGTCGGCACGCACTCCTCGATACGGCAAAGAAACAATCGAGCAAATCAAGTCCCTGGGCGGTGAAGCCTGCCTGGTCGGTGGCGACATCGCCGATCGCGAGGCGATCAAGTCAATGGTGCAGGGCGGCGTAGAACATTTTGGCTCCCTAGATATCGTGGTGCATTGCGCCGCTGACACCAGTCACGGGCTGATCGCCGAAATGGCCGATGACACCTTCGATCACATCGTGCGCAGCAATATCCAGTCGTTGTTCTGGCTGGCCAAGGACAGCGCGCCCTACCTGTCCAAAGCGGTGGACAAAGGCCGGCTGATTTTCATCTCCTCTGGTGAAGCCAACCGCAAGTACACACCACGCCTGATTGCCTATGGCTCAAGCAAAGCCTTCATGAACGCCTTTGCCCGCGGCCTGGCGGTGGAGTTCGGCGCCATGAATATTCTGGTCAACGTTATAGAGCCCGGGCTGATTGGCACTGACCACATGCTGGAAACCCTGGGCGATGAACTGCCGCACAAACTCGCCGCACATTTCCCGGTCGGGCGCCTGGGCGAGTCCGCCGACATTGCCAATGCCGTGATGTTTCTCACCTCCAACGAGGCCTCCTACATCACCGGCACGTCGTTGTTGGTGGATGGCGGCGCCACCATGATCGCACTGCCCAAAGTCGAAGAAATCCTCAAGGGCCATTAATCATGTCGCGCATCCGCGAAGGCGGCCTGCGCCGGGAGTGAGTTGATGACAACCGAGACACGCAACAATACGGTCCATGGTGGCAATGATTTTTCCGAGTTCAAGCGTGGCTGGCGCGTTGTCCTGCTGGGGCTGTTTGGCATTTGCACCAGCATCACCGCCGCGCTGCTGTATGCCTTCGGCACCTTGGTGATTCCGTTGGAACAGGCCTTTGGCTGGAGCCGTGGCGACTTGCAGGCTTCAATCACCTTTCTGTTCGCCGGCGTGGCGATCTCCACGCAGTTGGTCGGTCCGCTCTACCGCCGCTACGGCCTGCGACGAGTCGCGATTTTTTCTATCGTGCTGCAGATAGTCGGTTACTTCGCCATTACCCGGATCCAGGGTTCCATTGGCTGGTTGTACCTGGCATTTTTCAGCATGCCGATCGTCTGTGCCGGCACGATTGCGATTACCTGGACCCAGTTGGTCAACCTCTGGTTCGAACGCAACCGTGGCCTGGCGCTGGCGGTGATCCTGTGTGGGACGGGGTTGATGGCGATGATCCTGCCGCCATTGTTGTCGCGGCTGATTGCCGCCTACGGCTGGCAAGCTGGATTCATTGCCCTGGGGGCGATGCCCTTGCTGTTTACGCTGCCGTTGTCGTTGATGTGGTTGCGCATGCCGGCACAACCCCTCAACACTAATGCGAGCGCGCAGAAGGAGCTCCCGGAGCTGAGCGGAATGTCTTTCAAACAGGCATTGCATTCAGGGATGTACTGGGGTTTTAACGTCGCCTTGATACTGTCGGTGTCGTTGACGGTGGGCATGGTCACCAACATCGTGCCGATGCTGCAAAGCAAGGGTTTGAGTGCCCAGCAAGCCGCGCAGATTTTCAGTACGTTCGGCATTTCCATCATCGGCGGGCGGTTGTTAGTGGGGTACCTGCTGGACCGCTTTTCACCTTCTTTGGTGGCTGCGGTGAGTCTGGCGCTGCCTGCGTTGGGCTGTGCGATCTTTCTATTTGGTGGGGCGCAGAGCACACTGCTGCTGGTACTTGCCACCCTGTGCATCGGCGCCAGCGCCGGTGCTGAATTCGATCTGGCGGCCTTCCTGATGGCACGCTATTTCGGCCTGAAGGACTACGCGCGGATCTTTGGCTTGCACCTGTGCCTGATCACCATCGTTTCCGGGCTGGTGCCCATGCTGTTCGGTCATCTTTACGACGTATACGGCAGCTATTCAGCGGTGCTGGTGTGCTGTTTCTGCTGCGCGATCATTGGCCCCAGCATTCTGCTGTGGCTGAAGATGGAACCGGCATTCCTGGCACGTCAAGAACCTGCAGCAACGGCAGCACGCCTGAACCCTACCCGAGGATGAACAAGAGATGAGCATGGACAAACACGCAATCGAGCACTTCCTGCACGGTCAGATCGACTGCTGGAACAGAGGCGACAAAGAGGGCTTTTTCGCTCATTACCGCAGCGTCTCGGCCAATGGCTTGAGTATCGAATACGTCGGCAAATCACAGCACGATGCCTGGCAGGTCCTGGAAGGCATGTGGGCGCAACAGCAACCGAAGATTCGCGTCGAGGTGCGACAGTGCATTGTCAATGGCGATGAAGCTGCGTGCCATCACCTGAATGCCTTTCGCGAGCAGGAAGGAGGCATAGAGACGATCGAGCTGTATCGGTTCGAAGAAGGGAAGCTGTTTGTTCGTTACTTCATCAATCAGTAATGGGGGACGCACAGCCTTGTCAAAAGGCTGTGCGCACTGGCGACCTATAGGCCATCGGTGGAATAGGAAAGCTGTCGCCACAGTTCGATTTCCGCGAGCATGGTGTTGAGCTTGTTGCTGATTTGCTGATAGGCGTCGGAGCCTGCCAGGTAACGCAACGGCGGATGTTCACTATTGGCCAGGAGCACCAACGCGTCCCCCAGTTTCGCCGGATTGCCGGTTTGCTGGTGGTTATACGCGGCCGAGGCGCTTTTGACCTTGGCGGTGAATGCGGCGTAGTCCTCAAGCGTGCGTGTGCCAAAGACCGCGGAGCTGGGGTCGAGAAAGTCGGTACGGAAAACCCCCGGCTCCACCAGCGTGACCTTGATGCCGAACTGAGCCACTTCCAAGGCCAGGGATTCGGAAAAGCCTTCCACGGCAAATTTCGACGAGCAGTACAGCGCCGCTCCACCCATCCCCACCACACCGCCCATCGATGACACGTTGAAGACGTGACCTGTGCGTTGCTTGCGCATGACCGGCAACACGGCGCGGCAGACGTTGAACACACCAAACACGTTGGTTGCGAACTGCTTGTCGGCATCGCTGGCGAAATTGTCTTCAAAGGGAGCCAGTTGGCCATAGCCGGCATTGTTCACCAGCACATCGATTCGGCCAAAACGTGCGACCGCAGTCTCTACGGCAGCCAGTGCCTGGGCTTCTTCGGTCACATCCAGGGCCACTGCTAAAACGCGCCCGGCGTATTCGGCGAAGACCTTTTCCAGCGGTTCGACACGACGGCCAGTGACCACCACGCGGTCGCCGTCGGCCAATGCGGCTTTGGCAATGGCGGCACCCAGGCCGCGGGCCGCACCGGTAACAAACCAGACTTTATTCATTGCATCGCTCCAGTCGTTGTGCAAAAAAAATGCCGCGTCAGCTTGGAGGCGGGCGCGGCTGTGGGCTTTACCTGGCCGAGCGCGCTCAGTCGCGGTTGGCCGCTTCCCAGGCTTTCAGGTCGAAACCGTCGGCGGCGGCTTCGGCTGCCGTCAGTTTGGGCGCCCGGGCAAGGATCTTGCGCGCGGCCATGTGATCGCCCATGCGATTGCAGGACTCCACGGCCACCAGTCGATCATTGCGGAAACACAGCACGGAAAGCTGCTTGTCCTTGGCAGAACCAAGGACCACCGTGCTGTCGTAGCCGTGGGAGAGTCCGGCAATTTGCAGCTTCAGGTCGCCCTGATCGGTCCAGAACCAGGGCAGGGCGCTGTAGGGCGCCGGCTTGCCCATCAACCTTGAGGCCACTGCGCGGGCCTGGTCGATGGCGTTCTGCACCGACTCGAGGCGGGTATGTTGTTCATCGTTTTGCAGGCAAGGGAAACTGGCAACATCGCCCAAGGCGGAGATTCGCGGGTCGGAAGTGAGCAGGTTGGCGTCGACTTTGATGCCGTTCTCGATGGCCAGGTCCGCTTCGGTCGCCAGTTGCGCGTTGGGGATCACTCCGATACCGAACACCACCAGGTCGGCGGGCAGGACGCGCCCGTCAGCGGTTTGCACGGCGCAGACCTTGCCGTTGTCGCCATCGATGCGGCTCAAGCCCTGGCGGAAGTCGAAATGCACACCCCACTGTTCATGTGCCTGGCGGAACAGCTCTGACATCTCCCTCGACACCGCACGCGCCATTGGCCGCTCAGCAAGCTCCAGCACATGAACGTTAGCACCCAGTGCTGCTGCCACTGCTGCGAACTCCAGGCCGATGAAACCCGCGCCAATCACCACCACGTTGCGCGCGGCTTTCGCCAGCGGTGCCAGGGCATCGGCATCGGCTTTGGTCTTGATGCCGAATACTTGCGGCAGCTCACCGCCTGGCACCGGCAACGGGCGGTTGTGCGCCCCGGTGGCCAGGACCAGATGGTCATAACTGATTGCATCACCGCTGGCTAGAACCACGCGACGGTTCACTCGATCAATGGCTGTCGCCTGGTTATGCAACAGCTCAATACGCTGGGTCGCATAAAACTCGGCTGGCCGGAATAGCAGATTGGTCTCCTGGATCTTGCCCAGGAGGTAGGCCTTGGATAAGGGGGGGCGCTGGTACGGCAGGCCTGGCTCATCGCCAATCAGGGTAATGCGCCCGTCATAGCCTTCCTGACGCAAGGAGGCAGCGACCTGAAAACCGGCCTGGCCAGCACCGACGATAACGACTGAGGCGAGGGTCATGGGAGCTCCTTCAAGCACATTCAGAATTGCGACGACGGCAGGTGCAGAACCATGCCGTCCATCTCTTGGCTGATGATCAACTGACAGCTCAGGCGGCTGTTGTCACGGCGTTCGAAAGCGTACTCGAGCATGTCGTTTTCCATGCCTTCGGGCGCTTGGACTGTGTTCAGCCAGGCCTCGTCGACATAGGCGTGGCAGGTGGCGCAGCTGCAGGCACCACCGCAATCGGCAGGAATGCCCGGCACCGAGGCGAAGGTAGCGGCCTGCATCACCGATTGCCCGATGTCGCCTTTGACTTGATGGGCGGTGCCGTTGTGTTCGATAAACGTCAATGTGGGCATGTTCTGCTCCGATTCTTGTTGGGGAACTCAGGATTGACTGGGAACTGTTTGTGCGTTGAAACGCGGCACTCGCCCCAGGGTCAGTAACAACAAAGGGCCGATCAGGCAGCAAGCGGCGCTGTAGACCAGCATCGCGGTATATGAGCCGGTGCGTGCCAACAGATAGGCGAAGAGCAGCGGCGCCAGCGCCGAGGCTACGGTGTTCAAACCCTGATGGACGCCAAACAGACGTCCGTACTCGCGCAAACCGAAGTAGCGGGCAATCAGGAAAGCGGCAATGTCGAATTCTGCCCCGGCGCCAAAACCGACCAGTACGGCCGCCAGCAGCAGGGGGGCGAATTCGCTGGTCGGGCTCAGGTAGATGAAACACCCGACGGCGGGCAAAACCAGGCTGAGCGCGGACACCGCTGGCGGCCACAACCGATCGAGCAGGTAGCCGATCAACATGCGGCCGAAGATCAGCGAGATACCAAAACCACTGAAGATGGTGGCGGCTTGCGCAGCGGACAAACCTCTGGCTTGCAGCATGGGCACGGTGCTGGTGACCATGCCGACAATCGAAGAAATCACCAGGCCGAGTGCCAGGTTGCAGGTCCAGAATTTCAGCGAGCCCATGCCTTCACGAAAGCCCATGCCGGGCAATTGCTCCAGCGCACTGGCGTCATCACGGTTGCCCTGGGCAACGGGGAGCTTGAACCACAGCAGAATCAGCGGCAGCAGCACCAACAGGTTGAGCAGCGCGAGAATCACGAAGGCCGCGCGCCAGTCCCATTGTTCAATGCCCCACGCCATCAGGCGGGGAATGGTTGCGGCGGTGACGCCAGTACCGGACAGCCCGATGGCCAGTGCCAGGCCACGATTTTTGTCGAACCACAGGCTGATCAATTGCGTCCAGGTGACCGCCAAAGCGCCCATGCCGATGATGGGCAGCAACGCGAAGGCGATGTACATCGACCAGATCGATTGGGTCAGTTGAGTGGTCGCCAGGTAGCCGAGCGACAACAACAGCAGGGAAATCACCGTGACGCGCTTCATGCCGTAGCGCAGGTTGAACCAACCCACCAACTGCAAGGACACCACGGCGCCACCAAACAGGAAGGTGATACAGGCCTGCAGTTCGCTTTTACTCCAGCCAAAGGCATCGCCCAGCGGCACGACCAGGGTGCCGAAGCCATAGAGTAGGGCGGCATTGATGCTGATGGCGACACCGGCGACAGCCAGAATCAGGATCTTCCAGCTTTGCCGGAATTCATGAAGATCAATGGCCGCTTCGTTTTTGGACGGGTGCATGAAGTTGGCTTCCTTATAGGTTTTGTTGAGCCAAGCACTGCTTTGGATGGTGATGTGGACCACCGCCAGCAGATTCTTTGAACAGAATCTGGTTTTTTATTCAGAATAAAATCAGGATTTCCGCTTTGTCCAGCACTGCTATCTGACTCACGGACAAACGAATTTCCTGCGAAACACTTACCATTGAATCAATCTGGTCCGGCCGTGTTCAACATGGGGGTAGCGAGCCCGCTCCCCCGGCGAATCCATGTGTGGCACAGAGGTCCTTCAGGTGACTCCAGCATATCTGCGTTAAAAACTAATTGCACATAAAATAAATAAGTGTTCATAATTTGCTGTGACTGGACCTGATAAGGAGAAAAAAAGTGAGTTCAGAAAAAGCGCAATTCAAAGCCGTGGCGGACCGTAGCCGCTGCTGTGGGTACGGTTTGTGTGCCGCGATCTGCCCCAGCCTGTACAAACTTGATGCCGACGGCCTGGTGTACATGGACGATGCCCGTGTACCACCAGAACTGGAGGAGGAAGCCCGTGAAGGGGCTGCTGCCTGCCCGGCAGAGGCCATCTGGCTGGAACCCATCACCCCTGAAGACGAAGCCGTTTAATGGTGCGAGCGTCAGCCGCAACGTGATAACCACTGAGGTGAGGATGTGCTGATGGGACGTTTAAACAATAAAGTCGCATTGATTACCGGGACCGGCGGAGGCCAGGGCCGCGCTGCGGCGCTGCGTTTTGCTCGCGAAGGGGCGATTGTGGTCGGCTGCGACTTCAATGCCGAAGGACATGAAGAGACGGCAGCCTTGATGCGAGCCGAGGGGTTCACCTTGTATGGCTCGGCGCCCGTCGACCTGGGCGATCACGAACAGGCTAAGACCTGGATCGATGCCGCCGTCGCTGAGCACGGGCGCATTGACGTCCTCTACAACAACGCTTCCGCCGCACGTTTCGGGCTGGTCAGCGAGATGTCGATCGAAGATTGGCAGTTCACCATGCGCAACGAAATCGACCTGCTGTTCTATACCACCAAGTACGCCTGGCAGCACTTGGCCGAGCAGCGAGGAGTGATCATCAACGTGTCGTCTACCGCGGCCTGGGGCGGTTCGAAAGTCGCCGGTATAGCCGCGCATTCGGCCGCCAAGGGCGCCGTGGTGTCCTTCACTCGCCAGTTGGCCGTGGAGGGTGCGCCGTTCGGTATTCGTGCGGTCAGCCTGAGCCCGGGGTTTGTCGCCACGCCGGGTACCCGGCCGTTTCTGGACGACCCGAAAATGCGCGCCATGCTGCTGGACGGTGTATTGATGGACCGTCCCGGCGAACCCGAAGAAGTGGTGGCCATGGCGGTATTCGTCGCGTCGGATGAGGCTTCGTTCATTACCGGTTCTGACTTCGTCATCGACGGCGGGTTACTGGCGGTCTGACACACGCAGCGTCGGGGCAGGTGCCACTGGCACCCTTTCATCTCGAACAATAACAAGGTGAATAACGTGGACATCATCGGTATCGGTTACATGGGCTTCGAAACCCCCAATCTCGAGGCGTGGCGTGAGTACGGCCCGCAGGTGATGGGCTTTGGTATCGGCAAGAATCCCGAGAGTGACCCTGAGTCGCTGTATTTCAAAATCGACGATCGCCGTCACCGCTTCGCATTCCATCCGGGCAAAGTTGACCGAATTGCTTATATCGGCTGGGAAGCGGTGGGGCGCATGGCGTTCGAGGACGGCATCAAGAAGTTGGCCGCGGCCAATGTCGAATACTCCCGTGGCGATGCACAACTCTGTGAAAAACGTGGTGTTCGCGAGCTGGTGCGCTTCCGCGACCCGGTTGGGTATCAGCACGAACTCTTTTACGGGCAAAAATGGCTGCCGCGCTCGTTCCAGCCAGGGCGTCCACACAGTGGTTTCCTGGCCGACGAACGTGGGGCAGGCCACGTGGTGCTGATCACCCCGGACTACACGCCGGAACTGGAAGACTTCCTGCTCAACGTCATGGGCTTCAGCTGGTATGGCGCCGGCGCGGGCAAAGGGCGCACCGGATTCTTCCGTTCCAAACTCAATCACCACACCAGTCATGACATTGCTTACGGCCACGGCCCGGGACGCATGGGCGTGCAACATGTCGGGCTATTTGTGCGCAACGTGCGTGATGTCGGTGAAACCTACGACATCGTGCGCCAGCGCGAACTGCCGATGATGATGACCCTCGGTCAGCATGCCCAGGATCCGCACCTGTCGTTCTACCATTTCAACCCGTCAGGCTTTGCCTTCGAGACCATTGCGGAAATCGAGCCATGGCAAGGCGACCCTTACGAGTTGAATCCGGAAAAGCTCAGCCTGTGGGGCCACGAAATGGTCGGTCCGATTCTCGGGGCTAGCGTCAAGACACCGGAAGAAGTGCTCGACGCCGAATATCTGCCCATCTACCTGGCCAGACGCTGAGATGCGTCTGGCTCGGGTCGAGGTAGCCGGGCAGGCGTTCTGGGCGTTATTGGATGCGCAGTCGGATCGCCTGCGGCGGATCAATGCGCCATTCACCCAGTGGGCCGGGCTGGGAGTGCAGCTCGCGCCGGATGCCCTTGACCTGACTGGCGAATGGTTGCCCTTGTCGGCTGCGCGCCTGCTTGCGCCGCTGGAACCGGGCAGTCGGGTTTTTGGTGTGGGCCTCAATTACCTGAGCCACCTCAAGCGTCTGGGCAGTGATGCGCCGGCGCACCCGCTGGCGTACATGAAACCTGAGTCGGCGCTGGTTGGTGCTTATGATGAGATCGATTACTCGCCGCTGACCACCCAGCTCGATTACGAGGTGGAACTGGTCGCTGTCGTGGGCCGGCCGTTGCTGGATGAGCCCAATGCCAGTGCCTGTCTGCTGGGGTATACGGTGGGAAATGACATCAGTGCGCGGGATGCCGGCAAGCAGATTGGGCGCCTGGACCTGTTGACCCAGAAGGCCATGGACCGCACCACGCCTGTAGGTCCATGGATTGTGACCGCAGATGAGTTGGGTGTGTCAGGGCAACCCGCACTGGATATGCGCCTGAGCGTCAACTATGAAACGCGGCAGCAGGACAACACCCGGCAGATGATCTTTGCCCTAGATGAGCTGCTCAACTATCTGGATGCGCGGATCAGTCTGCGTCCGGGTGATCTGGTGTTTACCGGTTCCTCCCACGGTGTGGGGCTGGAGAGCGGGCGTTTTCTGCGGCCGGGTGATCGGGTCGAAGCGGAGATCCAGGGCATCGGCCGACTGCGCAACACCATTGCTCATCCACGCCGGCTTAGCCCTGCGCGTTCGGTGGGGCGACTGGGCCAACCGCTGGTTGATTAAGCGCAGATTTCTACAGATACAAACGCCGAGGATTGATGATGAGCGAGGGGTCGGCGTGGGCGCCGTTCAGCAACAAAGCATTCCGCGGCTTATGGCTGGCAGGCGCAGTGGTCAATATGGCGATCTGGATGCAGACAGTTGCCGCGGCGTGGATCATGACCACATTGACCACGTCTGCGGCGATGGTCTCGCTGGTGCAAACCGCCGTGACCCTGCCGGTGTTCCTGTTTGCCTTCCCGGGCGGCGTGATTGCCGATCGGGTCGATCGTCGCAACTGGCTGATCATTACCCAGTGCATGATGCTGTTCGCCGCGCTGGTGCTGTGCGGGCTGGCGTACAGCGCACATCTGGAAACCTGGGGATTGCTGGCGTTTACCTTTGTCCTGGGCACCGGCAGTGCCTTGGGGATGTCGGCGTGGATGGTCACCATGGTCGGTGTACTTTCCCGCGATCAGGTACCTGCGGCCGTGTCCTTGAACGGCATTTCCATCAACGCGACCCGCGCTTTGGGGCCAGCGCTGGCCGGTGCGTTGATTGCTTACTGGAACACCACTTCGGTGTTTCTGGTCATCGCGCTGTGCATGTTCTTGGTGCTGCTCTTCCTCTTTCGCCTGGTACCCAACCCGCCAGCCGTGGGCTTGCCACCGGAAACCCTGACGGGAGGCATGCGCAGCGGCCTGCGTTATATCCGTCATTCGGCGGTATTGTTCAGCGCCATGAAGCAGGTGTTGGTATTCACCAGCTGCGCCAGCGCTTTGTGGGCATTGATGCCCCTGGTAGCCAAGCAGGAATTGGGTATGGACGCCGGCGGTTACGGCTTGCTCATGGCGTTTCTTGGCGCGGGCGCCGTGCTGGCGGCGCTCAACTTGCCACGTCTGTATCGAGTCATGAGCATGCGTCATCTGCTGGTGTGCGGTGCCATCGCCTTTGCCCTCGCGACCCTCACCGCCGCGCTGTCCCATAACCGCTATGGGGTCTGCGCAATGATCTTGCTTGCAGGGTTTGGCTGGATGGCGGTCAATGCGACCATTTCCACGGTTGTGCAGACGTATGCCGCCAATTGGGTTCGCGCACGGGTCGCATCGGTCTATGTGTTGATCCTCATGGGTTCGATGGCCGCCGGCGGTGCGATCTGGGGGGCGCTGGCCGAGTACGTGGGACTGAGCCAGAGCCTGTTGCTTTCTGCGCTTTTGTTGCTGGTCGGCATTCTGTTGACCCGTAACGGTCGTGTGGAGCTGGGTCAGGAGGCAGATTTCGCCGAAGTGCAATTGACCGACAAACTTCAGCTGGCCAGCCCAGTGTCCCATGCCGATGGACCGGTATCGGTAGAGATCGTGTACCAGGTGACGGCGCCGGACTGCGATGACTTCCTGGCTGCCGTGTACGCAGTAGGCAAGGCGCGCCGGCGCAACGGTGCGCAGAACTGGCGACTGTACCGCGACATGGCCAACCCGCAGCTCTACAGCGAGCGATTCATTGTCGAATCCTGGCTGGAGTACTTGCGCCAGCAGACGCGGGTGACTCAGGCAGACCATATCCAGGAGCGTCTCATCGAACGTTTTCGTCGCGAGGACCTGAAAACCCGCCGGCTGATCCATCAACCTCTGGTCAGACAACCGGGCTGAAATGTTCGAATAATTCCCAGACAAAACTTTACGGCGCGATTCATTCTCAGGCTAGAATGGCGACACTATAAAGTGACTGGATTGGGCATGGACTTCACCGACGTCAACGACAACAACAAATCAGCCGGCGCAACACTCGTCAAACCCGTTTCCAACGCGATACGCATCCTGCGTTACCTCAGCCAGGTGGGCACACCGGAACGCTCGGTGGACATCGCCCGACAACTGAAGATCAATCCCAGCACCTGCTTCAACATCCTGCGCACGCTGGTGCAAGAGGACGTGGTCGACTTCAGTGCCATGTCCAAGCGTTACTCCGTGGGCCTGGGCCTGGCGCGTCTGGTCGAGCAATTGGTCACCCAGGGCCACCGCGTGCAGATGGCCAAACCCCTGCTGCAGAACCTGGCCGCGCGCCAGCGGGTAACCATCACCCTTTGGCGCAAGATGAGCCCCGACCGCATCGTCATTGTCAGCTCCGCTGCCAGCCCGACTGATGTGCGCATCGACATGGCCGAAGGTCAGCGCCTGCCGATTCTGATGGGCGCCAGCGGGCGTTTGTTCGCCACTCAGATCGACCTCGACGATCCCGAGGTACAAAGCAGTTTCGATACCATTCGCTGGGCCCAGCCGCTGTCGCTGGAGGTTTTCCGGGAAGAAGTCCGGGTCGCTGCCGAGCGTGGTTGGGCAGTGGACGACGGGCATTTCTCGGGTGGGATTCTTGCCGTCGCGGCGCCTGTGTACTCACCGACCCACAGCATCGACTTCACCGTTTCCGCGGTGATGTTCCGCGGGCAGCGCGATGAAGAGGGCCTTGCCGAACTGGGCAAGGCACTGATCGAGTTCTGCAGCGAAGTGGCCGGCGTACTTTACTGAGCCATGCCGTTACTCCCGGACCAGCAGCAGGCTGCCCCCCAGCGGGCCGCCCCCTGCGGCTACCGTGCTGACGCGGTGCTCGCGGGTTTGCCGCCCTTCGGCACGGCCCCACAGTTGCAGGCAGGCTTCATGCACGTAACCCAGGCCATGGGTGCGTCCACCGGATAGTTGTCCGCCGTTGGTATTGATTGGCAAGCTGCCATCCAGTGCGATGCGTGTGCCACCCTCGACAAACCTGCCGCTTTCCCCGACGGGGCACAGGCCCAGGGCCTCGAGCCAGATCAGGGTCAAAATCGAAAACCCATCGTACAACTGCGCAGATTCGACATCCTGCGGGCTGTAGTCAGTGCGTGCCCACATCATCTGACCGACATCGAAGGCAGCCATTTTGGTCAGGGAGATCTGGTCCCAGGACCAGGGCTGGTTCAATGCAGCTCCCATGGCCTCGATGCGGATCGGCTGGTTGGGTTGATCCTGGGCGATATCCCGGCGCGACAGGACGATGGCAGTCGATGCATCGCAATGCACGTCGCAGTCGAACATGCGCAGCGGAGTGGAAATCATCCGCGACGCCATGTAGTCCTCCATACTCATCGGCGTGCGAAACACCGCCTTGGGGTTGCGCATGGCGTTCTGGCGACAGGTCAGGGCTATCTGTGCCAGCTGCTCCGGTCGGGTGCCGTATTCATGGAAATGGCGTTGGGCATACAGCGCCATCAGATTGGTCGCCGATAACACATTGAAAGGCGTGAACCACTGCCAGGCGTAGCTACTGTCGCGCCCCTGGGTTTTGTTGGTCAGGGCACTCGCTTGCTTGTTGACCAGGCGGGCCGACGCTTCGGTGATGGTGCGAAACACCAGTACGTGCTTGCACAGGCCCGCCGCAATCGCCATGGCACCATTGATCACGCCAGTGAGGGGGCCGGGGCCTTCGTAACCGCCGCCGAACCAGTTGACGTTGAGTCCAAGAGCGCTTTTCAGTGCGCTGGGGCCGACCGGCGAAAACGCGTCGCCATTGTTGTTGTCACCCGGCCAGCAGCCCACGCCATCTATATCGCTGCGTTGCAGCCCGGCGTCGGCTATCGCTTCCAGGCAGGCTTCGAGGGTCAGGCGCATGGCTGACTTGTTCGACGGTCGGCCGACTTCCGATTGGCCGATGCCGGTGATGGCTACGTCTTTTTCATAACGATGATCGAACATCACTGATCCTTCTCGAACAGAGGCAACCAGACATCCTCGACATTGAGGAAGCTGACTCGTACCGGCATGTCGATATGCACATCCGTGACCGGCAGGCCCACCACGTTGCTCACGAATTGCAAGCCGGGTTGTTCCACCAGCTCGACGATTGCCACCACATAAGGCTCCACAAGGTCAGGGGTCCAGGCCTGGTGGTTGATGGTGTAGCTGAGCACCTTGCCTTTTCCGGACACCGCTTCTGGCGCCACGTCAAAGCTTGCGCAATGCGGACAGAGCGGCGCGGGCGGATGGAAATACTGGGTGCAGGCCGCGCAGCGATGAATGAGCAGTTCGCCCTGTTTGCCGCCTTGCCAGAAAGCAAGGTTGTCGGCGTTGAGTGCAGGAAGTTTTCTAGGCATCAGCGGTCCGCAGGTGAGTGTTTGACTTGAAGTCATACGGTATCATTTGAACATATTTTATAAAAGTGTCATATATTTGTACCGACGAAGGCGCGAATCGAACCTTCGCACCGTAAAACAACAACAAGAGGATTTCGCGATGTCCCAGTCGTTACTGGACAAAAGGGTAGTCGTCACCGGTGGGTTTGGAGCCCTCGGCAGCGCACTTGGCACATTTCTGCTGGCACGTGGCGCCCGGGTTGCGTTGCTGGATCGCAGCGAGGCGCCTGCCTCCCTGCTGGACACGGAAAACCTGCTGTGCCTGGGCGGTGTCGACCTGACTTCGACCGAGTCGGCCAGTGCTGCGTTCGAGCAGATCGCCGCGCAGTGGGGCGGTATTGATGGTCTGGTCAACGTCGCGGGCGGTTTTGCCTGGGAGACGGTCGAAGGCGGTAACCTGCTGACCTGGGATCGTCTCTACCAGATGAACGTGCGTACCGCCGTGGTCAGTTCTCAATCGGCGCTGGCGCATCTGTTGGATTCCACGGCAGGACGCATCGTCAACATTGGCGCGCTGGCCTCGGTCAAGGCCGCGGCAGGTATGGGGGCTTATGCAGCCTCCAAGGCCGGTGTCGCCCGGTTGACCGAAGCCCTGGCCGAAGAGCTGAAAGATCGTGGTGTCACGGTCAACGCCGTGCTGCCAAGCATCATCGATACACCCACTAATCGCGCCGACATGCCTGATGCCGACAGCAGCCGCTGGGTGACGCCGCAAGCGCTGGCAGCGGTAGTGGCGTTCCTGTTGTCCGACGAAGCCGCTGCGGTAACCGGTGCGCTGCTGCCTGTGAGTGGCCGCGTATGAGACTGGTGACCTATACCGATGCCGAGGGCTTTGATCGAGCGGGTGCGTTGCTCAACCAGGACCAACAGGTGCTAGACCTGCAAATCGCCTACCGCTTGCTGGAAAGCCGCGAAACCCCGGCACTGAGCAGTATTCTGTCCCTGGTGGAAGCCGGTGAGCCGGCGCTGGAGTTGGCCCGCTCCCTGGTGGCCAAGGCCCCCTCGGCGGCAGTGCTGGAGCGCGCCAGTGTGAAACTTCGCGCACCGATCCAACCGCCACCGCAGATGCGCGATTGCTCCTGCTTCGAGTTGCACCTGCGCCAGAGTTTCGCGGCGGCCCGGCGCGCCCGGGCGTTGCGTACCGAAGACCCGGAAGCGACCTTGAAGGCGATGAACACTCGCGCCGACGACCGGGTGATCGAGACTTTCAACAAGCAGCCCATCTACTACAAGGGCAACCGTTTCGCGGTGATCGGCATCGATGATGAGTTCCAGTGGCCGAGCTTCAGTCGGGCAATGGATTTCGAACTGGAGTTCGGTTGCTACATCGGCAAGCGCGGCAAGGACATCAGTCGTGAAGCCGCCCGTTCGCATATCGTCGGTTACACCATCTTCAACGACATGAGCGCGCGCGACGCACAGGCCCTGGAAATGCCCGGCATGCTCGGTCCGGCCAAGAGCAAGGATTTCGACACAGCCAACATCATGGGGCCGTGCCTGGTGACCGCAGACGAACTGGGTGATCCCTACGACCTGAACATGGTTGCCCGGGTCAACGGGGAGGAGTGGGGGCGCGGCAATACCCGCGACATGCGCTGGAGCTTCGAGGACGTGATCGCCCACGTGTCCCGCTCGGAAACCTTGTACCCCGGTGAGTTTCTCGGCTCCGGCACGGTCGGTAACGGCTGTGGACTGGAGCAATTGCGCTATTTGAAGCCCGGTGACGTGGTCGAGCTGGAGATCGACGGTATTGGCGTGCTGCGCACCCAGGTGGGCACCGCGACTGGCAAGAACTGACGTTACACGAATGTTGAAGAATTCACTTACAAGTAGAAAGTGAATTCTATGTACAAAAATAAAGAAAGTGTCTTATATTTCGTTGCGACCACTGTCGTGACGCTCTGATTAGGAGGCAATCATGCTAACAAGAACAAGCCCCGTATTGTCTGATGGAACCAAGGTCTCGGACCTGATCTATCCATCCAGCCGTGAAGTACAAATGCGCGTGTTGTCCGACCGCGAAATTTACGAGCTGGAAATGGAGAAAATCTTCGGCAAGATCTGGGTACTCCTGGGCCATGAGTCGGAAATCCCCAATTCCGGAGACTTCATGGTCCGTGACATGGGGTCTGATTCGGTCATTGTTGCCCGTGGCAAGCAGGGCGAGGTGTTCGTCACCCTCAACGTGTGCCCGCACCGCGGCATGCGCATCAGCACCGCCGATTGCGGCAACACGCAAATTCATAAATGCATCTATCACGGCTGGGCCTTCCGCCCCAATGGTGATTTCATCGGCTCGCCGGTCGAGCGCGAATGCATGCACGGCAAGATGCTGCCCAAGGAAGAGCTGGGTCTGAAAAAGGCTCGGGTCACCTTGTATGGCGGTCTGGTATTTGCCACCTGGAACATCGAAGGACCGTCGTTTGACGAGTTCCTGGGCGATGCCAAGTGGTATTACGACATGTTGTTCTGTCGTTCCGACAAGGGCATGGAAGTGCTCGGTCCACCCCAGCGCTTTGTCGTCAATGCCAACTGGAAAACCGCGGGCGAGCAATCGGCGGCCGATGGCTTCCACACGCTGACCTTGCACCGTTGGCTCGGTGAAGTGGGCAACTACGCCAAGAAGGGCGAGGGTGAAACCGCCGATCTCAGCCCGGAAATGATCGGCGTCGAAATCAGCTCGCCCCACGGCCATGCGCTGCGCTGCATCGACCTGGCGCGCAAGATCAAGCGCCTGACCGGCCTCGACCCTGCCGAACTGACCGTGCAGCAAAAACTGGAAGCATTGCCGCCTGCGGGCATGACTGCCGACATGGTCGAGCAGCTGGCGCGCAATTTGTCGGAAGACCAGTTGAAAGTGCTGACCAGCATGCCGCCGCAAGTCGGTGGGATGTTCCCGAACATTCTTTTCGGCTTCGTCTACATTCCGCAGCCGGACGGCAGCGTAGTCGGGTCGATGACCCTGCACGCTTACGTGCCGCGCGGCCCGGACAAGCTAGAGTTCGTCAACTGGGTGTTTGCCGAGAAAGACGCATCCCCTGAACTGCGCGACAAGATGCTCAAGCAAACCATCCAGTTGTTCGGCACCTCGGGCATGGTCGAGCAGGATGACTCCGATACCTGGCCGCACATGACCCTGGCCGCCAAAGGCGCGATGGGCCGCAAGAGCACGCTGAAATACCAGGCATGCTTTGAAACCGGAGCACCTGAGGGTTGGCCAGGCCCCGGCATCGTCAATGAAGGGTTTACCAAGGACGATACCCAGTGGCACTGGTGGTTGTACTGGCACGAACTGATGACCGCCTCGGACGACCAATAAGCGTTCGCCAGGCCTGGTTCGAAAGCGGCCCCCGCGGGCCGCAGTCGCCGGATACAGCATTTACAAGCACAAGAATAAAAGTGAGGAGTGACTCATGGCTCAGGTTCAACAACGCGGCGTGGAGGATATCCAGCCGGGTTCCCCAGTCGGCACAAAGCGGGTGCCGGTGGGCTCGCCAATCTACAACGATGTGGTGACCTTTCTCTACGAGGAAGCCACGCTGCTCGACCAGATTCGCCTGCAGGAGTGGGCCGAACGCCTGGACACCGACCTGGTGTACACCGTGCCGCTACGCCAGACTCGCGTGGCGTCCGAGTTGAGAACCACCATTGTGCGCAGTGTCCAGCACTATCACGATGACTACCGTTCGATCATGGGCCGCATTTTGCGCCTGTCCGGTAAAAGCGCCTGGGCGGAAGATCCTCCCTCGCGTACCCGGCGTTTGGTGACCAACGTGTTTGTCGAAGAAACCGACAAGAGCGATGAGTTTGTGGTGACCAGTTACCTGCTACTGACCCGTAGCCGTTTCAACGATCACCATGTTGACGTCATCAGTGGTGAGCGACGTGACGTGCTGCGTCTGCATGAGGCGGGGTTCAAGCTTTCCCGGCGTGAAGTCATCCTCGACCAGGCGGTGCTCGGCACACCCAACCTGGCCGTCTTCCTCTAAGTCATATCGGCGGTCCGGGGCGAACCCGGATCGTCGGGCCTGGCAGTTGTCGGTCGTGTAGCTCTTGCGCCAGAAGCAGCCTGGTTAAGGCCTTTGTCTCAACCAATCCTGGTCCTCGGCGCACAACTTGAGTTGTTCATGGGTGAAATCCAGGGTAGATCCCTTCATTCGCAGTGCCTGCTCGGCGCGTACGGGCTGTTGGCTGTAGCAGAGCGCGGTGCTTGCGGCGTGAATCTCCTCATCAAGGTTGAAGGCGCGCCCCATTGAGATCAGCGTGCAGCGACGAAGTAAAAGGGCCGCTTCGGCGACTTCTTCGTTGAGTGTATTGAGTGCCCAGCGAGCCATGCCTTCGCGAAGATTGATGCCGGAATAGGGCATCGGACCTTCGATCAATGTGCCATCGACGTCCCAGACCAGATCTTCAACGCCATCGCATATCAAGGTTGCGCGGGTGCGATTGGCGATGCGTCGGCCGATGTTGATGTCATAACGTCGCTGGTGGGTGCCGCGTGCGGCGGCTGCAATGGCAAGGCCCGCCAAGTCGAACAGGTGGGTGCATTGATGGCTGGCGTCGGCCTGCCGGGTGACTGAGTGGGCTATCCGGTCCAGTTTCATGCCTAACAACAGCTGTAATGGGCCGCAAGCCTGTGGGCACATGGAAAAGGGGTAGCGCAGCGCTTCACCGCCAATGGCAGTCACTTCGCCTTCGTGGTGGCGAACCCATACACGGAAGTGGTGAAAGTCATCTTCCAGAGCCGCGCGGACTTCACCTGTGCCATCGACAGGGTGAGCAATGATGTCTATGCGCCGACGAAATACAGTCATCCTCAATATCCTTGTTCCAATACTGTTTAGCTTGAAAAAATACGCTATATTTAGACACTATAACCAATAATGTTCACAAAAAAACAAAAAACGGAGTGGCTATGGCACTGCTAAATGAACAGGTTGCGCTGATTACCGGTGCAGGCGGCGGGATTGGGCGCGGTATTGCGCTGAACTTTGCCAAAGAGGGTGCTGCCGTAGTGGTCGCCGAACTGGATGTCGCCAGTGGAGAGGCCGTAGTCGCCGAACTGAAAGCGTTAGGTGGCCAGGCTGTATTCATCAAGACAGACGTGTGCAGCAAAACGGATATCGAGGCCGCCGTGCAATTGGCCGTCGATCAATTCGGGGGGCTGGACATCCTTGTCAACAACGCCTTTGCGCCCACCCCCAATGTGCTCCTGGAAGAAAAAACCGATGCCATGCTGGAGCAAACCCTAGGTTCTACAGTGTGGGCTGCATGGTGGGCGATGAAAGCCGCGCTGCCTCATATGAAGGCGCGGGGCGGTGGCAAGATCATCAACTTCTACTCTATCGATATCGAAATCGGTGCCTGGTTGCATGGCGACTACAACACGGCGAAGTCGGCCATTGTCGGGCTGACCCGCAGTGCTGCATCCGAGTGGGGGCGGTTCAACATCCGCACCAACGCCATCGCTCCTACGGCAATGGGTGCCACCTTTCACAAGCTCGCCGCAGAGAACCCCGGCTTTGCCGAGATGTCTGCTTCCATGCGTCCACTGGGCCGTTGTGGCGAGCCTGAAGCCGACATTGGCCCAGTGGTGGTATTCCTTGCGTCCGAGATGTCGCGTTTCATCACGGGCGAAACCATTCACGTCGACGGAGGCCTGCATCTGCCGGGTTATAACTCCCGTCCCAAAGGCATTCCTGTGCGTGAGTATTGAATTCAACAGATCAATGTAGGAACGAGCCTGCTCGCGATGGACGTTAACGATAACGTGTACGTTCTGTAGAGCGCGTTGTCCTTAAGTTCATCGCGAGCAGGCTCACTCCTACAACGGCGACACCAGGCCCAATGGACGAGAAAGCCCGCTTCAAAGCGGGCTTTTCTATGTTGGATGGCCAACTGCAGCCAGCTAGAGACTATTATTTTTTGGAGACCACTATCGATGTGGTTTCCAAGTCCCAAGTGGTCGCGGTTTTTCCTTCATCGCGCAGCAAATATTTCAACACCCGACCCTGGGGGTTCTTCGGCAAGCTGCTGCGAAATTCGATATAGCGGGGCAGGGCATAGTAAGGCACCGATTCGGTGGCCCAATGGAACAGCTGCTCCGGATCCAGGGTCACGCCTTCATGCAGCACCGCTGTGACTTTCACATCGTCCTCGCCTTTATCCGATGGCACTGCATGTACCGCGACCTCGGCCAATGCCGGGTGAACAGCAAAGGCTGCTTCCATTTCAAAGCTGGAAATGTTTTCGCCTCGGCGGCGCAGATAATCCTTCTTGCGATCGACGAAGTAGAAAAAGCCATCGTCATCGAACTTGCCAATGTCACCAGTGTGGAACCACATGTTGCGCATCAGCTTCTGGGTGTCTTCCGGACGGCGCCAGTAGCCCTGGAACATGATGTCCGGACGCAGCGGACGAACCACAATTTCGCCGGCGCTGTTTGGCGCAACTTCCTGATCGAGGTCGTCTACGATGCGTACATCGAAATCCGCAATGCGTTTACCCGAAGAGCCCGGTGCGGCGTACTCGCCGGCAGCCAATGAGGTGATAACGCAGGCTTCGGTGAGGCCATAGCCATTGCCGCCCACCAGCTTGGTACCGAAACGCTCGCGCCAGATCTTTTTGGTTTCTTCGGTGTAAGGGTTGCCTCGAGCGGTATGGATCTGCCCGACACAACGCAGCATCGCTTCGTTATCCGGCGCCTGGGCGAGGAGACCGCCCATGCCACCCAGGATCGAGGCGATGGTAGCGCCGGAGCGTTCCACTTCCTGCCAGAAATTGGAAACGGAGAAGCGCGGGAGAATGGCGGCGCGCGCGCCCACCAGAATGCTGGCGATGATCGATACACATAGCGCATTCATATGGAACAGCGGCAATGGCGTGATGGTCACGTCATCGGCACTGGCTGGACCGGCACGCAATTGCAAGCGTGCCAGGTTGCACATGAAGTTGTAGCTGATCATGCAACCCTTGGAAGGGCCTGTGGTGCCTGAGGTGTAAATCAGGCAGGCAAGGTCTGAAGGTTGCGGTTTATTGACGAGTGGAGTGGCGTCATGGCCGCGCCATTCATCCAGTGGCGCAATGCGAATTCGGCATTCGGGGATCGCATCGACCGTGCCTCGGTGAAGGATGTGCTGGACGTCCTGCAGTTGCTCGGCGAGCGGTGTGATGCGTGGCAGGTAGGCTGCTTCGCAAATCACCACTGCAGTGCCGGTATCGGCGATCTGGTGACGCAGAAACTCGCCCTTGAGCGCGGTGTTGATCGGCACGCTCACGGCGCAGAGCTTATTGATGGCCAACCAGGTGGTGACAGCGTCGATGTTGTTATCGAGCATCGTCAGCACGGTTTCACCGGCTTTCACGCCCAGGGTAGCGAGGGCGTTGGCCATCTTTGTTGATAGTGAGTCAACCTGAGCATAAGTGTATAACTCACCACTGAAATCCAACAAAATCTTGTCTGGATGCCTTGCTACTGCACGACTTAGCGCTTCGATGACAGTGTCTCGTTCTCCCACTGCCCAGGTTTCTGGATTGCCACTGCTGCCCATGAATATTCTCCTTTTAGGCGCCTAAAGCTGCTGGTTTGCCTGATTTTATTTTGATGAGAGAATTTGATTCTAAATACAAAATATGGAAATGTCTTTAGCAATAAGTTGAACATGAAATCTTATTTATGCACAGATCCTGTGCTAGTGTTGATCTATCTTTACTCTCAATGAGCCCGTCAATCCATGCCAAAAGCCGCATCCCAGAAAGCAGAAGCGCCGACGCCAGCCTCCAAAACGAAAAAAAAATCGCTGCCTGATGCAGGGATGACTCCGGTAAAACCGGTGGAGCGACGTACCGCCGCCAATGGCGTGGCAGGCCCCAAGGTCAAGCCGAACCGCCGTTCGGAAGAGACCATTGCCAACATTCTTAAAGCCACTGAAGAAGTGGTGCTGATGTCGGGTGCGGATCGTATTTCGATCCTGGATGTGTGCCAGGTGGCCGGTGTTTCGCGCGGTACCTTTTATCGCTATTTCGCCTCCCAGGAAGACTTGCTCGACACCTTTTCCCGGCATAAACGCGAAAGTTTCCACAGTTCGCTGTCCCAGGAGCTGGGCCATATCAGCGACCCGGAAGCACGCCTCAACGCGCTGTTTGCCTATCTCGACAACTACCTCGAGCAGAGTCGAGCCCGGCGGTTGCTGGTGGTTGCACCTGACTACGCACTGGGCTTCTTTCGGCGGATTTTCCACGATTCGATCGTGCGCTTTCAGGATGGCCTGGGCATCGTGTTCGACGATTGGGATGAGCGCCTCGGGGTCCGTCTTGACCGTGAGCTGATCTGCGAAATGATCATTCGATACGTGTTGAGTGAAATCCTGGTGCCGGAAGCGGCGGGGCGACGTTTGTTCCCGGTACGGGTGAAAAAACTGCTCGGTGCCTTGATCATGGGTTCCACCTCCCGCACTCGTCGCTAACTGCCGACCAACACCCTTGCGCTATAGGCAAAGCCCCCGTATTTCGGGGGCTTTTCGTTTCCGCCTGATAATTTTCTCTCGCCTGCGTGCCGCGATTTTTCCTTTCTGCGTCCATTTTTTGACTCTGCGAAGTGTTTTTGACATCTGGCGAAGGCTCTGGCTCGGGCTTTTTCACGCGTCTTGAAAATAAACTGAACAGATTTTTGATTTCTGCTCAATTTAAATTTAAGCTCTGGTCTTAGCAGTGAGCCCCTGGCTTCCCCTTTCGCGGCAGTTTGATCCTGGTCACGTGAAGGCTCTGCGCCAATAACCAATAAAAAAGTGCCAACTTCGAGGTACCTAGACATGCTTATCGATCTACACGCCCACGCACCCCACCCTGGCTATTACAACCAGCACCCGCACTGGGGGCCGTTCTTCGAGCAACACGCCGACGGCGATATCAAGCTGCGTGTAGGTGATTGGATTCTTGGTCTCGGGTCGCCAGAGCGTAAGGCTGCCGTGCGCTCCGGTAATGGTCCCAAGCTTGAGGAATATTTTTCACGCTGGGCTGACCCAAAAGTGCGCCTGGCCGGTATGGATGCCGCAGGGCAGAACCTGCAGGTGGTTTCCGTCCCGTCCCATTGCTACATGTATTGGACTGAAGCCGAATTCGCCGTGCCATTCGCCCGCACCGTCAACAACACGCTGGCCGAATACTGCTCCGCAGCCCCTGATCGCCTGATGTTCTGGGCTCATGCACCGCTCAATGCACCTGAAGCGGCGGCGGCTGAAATACGTCACGCTTGCACAGAGCTGGGAGCCAAGGGCCTGGTCGCTGGCGGTGCCAACTTCGGCGGTCTGGAATTCGATTCGCCGGAACTTGATGTGGTGTGGAAAACCCTCTGTGACCTGGATCTGCCGATTTTTGTACACGGCTATAACCAGTCCGTTACCTGGGGCAAGAACGCTAACAGCGACCGCTACGAAACCACCGCTATCGTCGGCATGCAATACGACGAAACCCGTTGTTTCTGGAACCTGATTTGCGGCGGCGTTCTGGATCGCTTCCCTGACCTCAAGGTCTACATCACCCACGGCGGCGGTTATGTCCCGTACCAGCTCGGTCGCCTGGCCAAGACCAATGAAAACCTCGACGTTAAATACAACAAGAAGCCACTGCTCGAGTACATGAAAAACTTCTACTTCGACGTAGAGCTGCATGAAGTGCCGATGCGCCAGGCTCTGGTCGACATTATCGGTGCGGACCATGTGCTGTACGGCAGCAACTTCGGCGGCAGCGATGCCGTGCGCCACGATCTGACACACGGTCTGCAGTTGTCCGATGCGGACATGCGCAAGATCCGTTATGAAAACGCATGCCGCTTGCTGCACCTGGATCCTGCCAAGTTGGGCAAGGTAGGTGGCTGATGAAACTGGCGCGATGTGAGTATTTTTCTACCGGCGTTTTTTGGGCCGTGGTGGATGTCGCTCAAGATCAAGTGACACCCATTTCCGGTGATTTCAAGGATTGGGCACCGGCGGTAGCCGCCGGGCGCGGTATCAGTTCGGTGCGTTTTGCCGGGCCATCGCTGCCGTTGTCGAAGGTGCGCCTGCTGCCCCCGATTGAACCGATCAATCGGGTGGTAGTGGCGGGTGCCAATTACGCCAAGCACCTGGTGGAATTCGGATTGCAGGCGCCGGTACAGCCGGTGGCTTTTCTCAAGGCCTATGGCGCGCTGATTGGCGCCAATGACCCGATCCGTTTCCCGCCGTTAACTGAAGAGCTCGATCACGAAGTTGAACTGGTGGCCGTCATCGGCACCGAAGAAATCGACTTGGAAAACCCACTGGCTTGCGTGCTCGGCTACACCGTCGGCAATGACGTCAGCGCGCGCGACCTGCAGCGTAGTGGGCCGGCAGGTATAGGCATGGACCTTTTCGCCGCCAAAAGCCAGGACCAGACCACCGGTCTTGGGCCCTGGATCGTGACCAAGGATGAGTTTCCCGAGGGCTCACCACACTTGCGCCTGACCCTGAAAGTGAATGGTGAAGTGCGTCAGGACGGCTCAACCGGTGAAATGACCTGGGATGTTGGCCAGCTGATTCGCTTCGTGCAGCAGCGTTCGAGTTTTGCCAGTGGCGACGTGCTGTTCACTGGCTCGCCGGCGGGAGTGGGGATGGGCACCGGCCTGTTCCTCAAGGAAGGCGATGTGGTCGAAGCCAGCGTCGAAGGCATTGGCACGTTGCGCAATGTGGTCAGTAAAAAGAACCGCGCCTAATCGAGAGCCAAACATGAACGCCAATAAAGAAAAAGTAGTCGTGGTGGGTGCCGGTCTGATGGGCACCGGTATTGCCCATGCGTTCGCAAGCGCAGGTTTCAATACGCTGTTGGTCGATACCAATGCCGTCTCGTTGACGAACGCCCGGGCAAGCATCGAAAAGATCCTTGCCGATGGCGTGCGTCTGGGCAAGGTCAGCGAAGAACAAGCGCAGCAATCGCTGGCCAATCTGCTGACGTGTAGCGACTTGAGCGAAGCTGCGATGGGGGCCAACTGGCTGGTGGAGACGGTCTCCGAACAGTTGGCGGTGAAGAAGGCGGTGATTGGCCAGGCGGCGCCGCTGCTGGCGGCGGATGCCATTATTGCCACCAATACGTCGGCCCTCAGCGTGACCGAGATTGCGGCGTCGGTGGACTGTGCCGATCGCGTGATCGGCATGCACTTCTTCAACCCCGTGCACAAAATGAAACTGGTGGAGTTGGTGCGTGGTTTGGCCACCAGCGATGAAGTGGTGGCGCGCACTCGCACCCTGTGCGAGCAGATCAGTAAAACCTCGATCGTGGTCAATGAGTCGCCAGGACTGACCACCAGTCGCATGTCTGCGCTGCTGGGCAACGAGGCGATGTGGATGCTGCAGGAAGGCACCGCAACCGCCGAGGACATCGACACGGCGCTGCGCCTGGGCTTCAACCACCCGATGGGTCCATTGGAATTGGGAGACTTGACCGGCTGGGACACGCGGCTGTCGGTACTGCGTTATTTGCACCAGACCTTGGGCGAAAAATTTCGACCTTGCCCGCTGATCATCAAAATGGTCGCCGCCGGACGACTGGGGCGCAAGTCAGGACACGGGGTTTACCGCTATGAAGAGGGTAAGCAAGTACCGGGCTCGGGGCTCAAGGCGAGTGCGCTATGAAAGACATCGTCATTGTTGATGCGGTACGTACGCCCATCGGCAAGTTCCGCGGCAGCCTTGCCGGCGTACGCGCTGATCACCTTGGGTCGTTGGTGATCAGCCGTTTGCTGGAGCGGGTCGATGTCTCGCCGACGTTGGTCGATGACGTGATCTTCGGCAATGTCACGCAAATTGGCGAACAGTCCGCCAATATTGCCCGCACGGCGTTACTCGGCGCTGGCTGGCCGGTCACCGTTGCGGGGCTGACTATCGACCGTAAATGCGGTTCGGGTGAAGTGGCTGTGCATATGGCCGTTGGCGCCATCGCGGCGGGTGCCGCCGATATTGTGGTGGCCGGTGGCGCGGAAAACATGAGTCGCGTGCCCATGGGCAGTAACCGTGAGATCCACGGCGCGGCGTTTGGCTGGATGGCGGCGCAACGTTATGAGCTGACCAGTCAGGGGGAGGCGGCCGAGCGTATGGCTGACAAGTGGGCGCTCAGCCGCGATGCGCTGGACGATTTCGCTTTCGCCAGTCACCAGCGTGCAGCGACTGCCTGCGATGCCGGTTATTTCGATAATGAAACCATACCGGTGGTGGTTGAAGAACTCCGCGAAAAAGAGCTGTCGGAACCCGCTGGTGTGTTGCGTCAAGATGAAACCATTCGTCGTGATACGTCGCGGGAAAAACTGTCGACACTTAAAACCAGTTTTCGTCCGGACACCGGGCGCATCACCGCTGGTAACTCGTCGCAGATCTCCGACGGTGCGGCAGCGTTGCTGCTGATGAGTGCCGACACAGCGAAAAAGCTCGGCCTCAAAGCACGAGCGCGTGTCGTGGCCTTCACCACAGTCGGCTCTGACCCGACATTGATGCTCACCGGCCCGATTGCCGCTACTCAAAAGGTACTTGCCAAGGCAGGACTGAGTATCAATGACATTGATCTGTTTGAGGTCAACGAAGCTTTTGCCTCCGTGCCGCTGGCCTGGATGCAGGAGACCGGTGTGCCGCACAGTAAGTTGAACGTCAATGGTGGCGCCATTGCCCTCGGACACCCATTGGGGGCCAGCGGCGCTCGCTTAATGACCACGATGTTAAATGAGCTCGAGCGCCGTGGCGGGCGTTATGGGTTGCAAGCCATTTGCTGCGCCGGTGGCATGGGCACGGCGACCATCATCGAACGGCTCGATTGAGATGGCTCGCTTGCCGTTGATTCCCCTGGATGCCATGCCTGCCGCGTTGCAAGACGCGGTCGAGCGTGGTCAGAGCAGTCGCATGCTCAGCTCTACGACGCCGGTGCAGGTCTGGGCACATCGACCAAAGGTGGCGTTGGCCTGGCTGGGCTTAATGGAGAGCCTGCACAGCGACAGTCTGCTGGATGAGCGCTTGCGCGAACTGGTGCGGCTGAAAATTGCCAGCATCACCACCTGCAAGGCCTGCCAGCTGGCGCGCAAATCCGACCGTGTGACGGATGAGGATATTGCATGCATGGCGACGGACAGCGAGTACTTCACGCCAGCCGAGCGTGCAGCGCTGCGCTACGCCGAGTTGTTTGCCAGCGATTACCTGAGCATCGATGACGAGCAATTTACTCAACTGGGCGCGTTTTTCTCCACCGCCCAAGTGGTAGAGCTTGGAATGTACTGCGCGCTGATGTTGGCGGGTGGCCGCATGACATTGGTGCAGCAGGCCTACTGAGCAGGTCGCTCATCTAAAATAGTTGATCGAATTATTGAGAAGTGTCTAATACTGTCCTGCTCAGGCCTATTATTAGCCGAAAGGTATAGCCTTCTGCAGGCTGACTCAAAAAATAATGACAATAACAACGGAGACGATCATGTCCACACCGGTACAGAGCGACCTGACCAAGGTATTTACCGACGTCGCTAGCAATTATCGCGGCACCAGTGATATCGATCTTCACGCGACCTACAGCGAGATGCGCGCCAATTCGCCTGTGCTCCAGGACAACTTCATGGCCCGTCTGGGCGTGCCATCGATTGCCGGCCTGGATGCCAATCGACCAACCTTTACCCTGTTCAAATACGACGATGTCATGGCCGTCATGCGTGACGCCGGTACTTTTACCAGTGGTTTTATCGCCGAAGGGCTGGGGGCGTTTTTCGATGGCCTGATCCTCACGGCAATGGATGGTGATGCTCACAAGAGCATGCGTAATCTGCTGCAACCGGTATTCATGCCGGAGACGGTCAATCGCTGGAAAGAAACCAGGATCGACCGCGTGATTCGCGAGGAATACATCAAGCCGATGGTGGCGAACAAGGGCGCCGACCTGATGGACTTCGCCCTGTATTTCCCGATCCGGGTGATTTACTCCTTGATCGGCTTTCCTGAGGATCGCCCTGAGCAAATCGAGCAATACGCCGCCTGGGCATTGGCAATCCTGGCCGGTCCGCAAGTCGACCCGCAGAAGGCCGCCGCCGCCCGTGGCGCAGCCATGGACGCCGCGCAAGCGCTGTATGACGTAGTGAAAGTGGTGGTGGCGGAGCGTCGGGCTGCGGGTGCATCGGGGGATGATTTGATCAGCCGGCTGATCGGCGTCGAGTACCAGGGACGTTCCCTGGACGATCATGAGATCACCACCTTCGTGCGCTCACTGCTCCCGGCTGCCAGCGAAACCACGACCCGCACCTTCGGAACCTTGATGACATTGCTTTTGCAAAATCCGGATGTGCTGGAGCGGGTGCGCAATGATCGTAGCCTTGTAAACAAGGCCATTGATGAAGCGGTGCGTTTTGAGCCCGTGGCCACCTTCAAGGTGCGCCAGGCCGCCAAGGATCTGGAGATTCGCGGTGTGCCGATCCCCAAAGGGGCAATGGTGCAATGTATCGTTACCTCCGCCAACCGCGATGAAGACGCGTTCGAAAACGCCGATAAATTTGACATCGACCGCAAACCAAAACCTTCGTTTGGCTTCGGCTTCGGCCCACACATGTGTATCGGTCAATTCGTTGCCAAGACCGAGATCAATTGCGCACTGAATGCGATCCTCGACTTGATGCCCAATATCCGCCTTGACCCAGACAAGCCGGGGCCCCAGATCGTCGGTGCACAGCTGCGCGGTCCGCATTACCTGCATGTGTTATGGGACTGAACGGCGTCCATAACCCTCTTGTAAATCGTCTGGTTGAACCGCGACAGGTCTTGCGCCTGCCGCGGTTCAACGCATTCTGCCTCAAGGGTTTTCCCGCGCAACGGAATTAATATGAACACATTCAAAAAATGTGTTTAATTAAGTCGAGATGTGCACTATGATTCAGGCACAACAACAAGCCCGAATGCGAAGGGGAAAACAATGAAAGTTGAAGATCTGATTCTCGTCAGTGTCGATGACCACGCGATCGAGCCACCGAATGCTTTTGCTCGCCACATGCCTGCGCGCTTCAAGGGGCGTGAACCTCATGTGGTCAAGAAAGGCGATCGTGACGTGTGGGTCTTCGAGGAGCAGGCCACTGGCTACATGGGCCTCAACTCCGTGGTCGGTCGACCGAAAGAGGAATACGGCATGGAGCCGTTGGGCTACGACCAAATGCGCCGTGGTACCTGGAACATCAAGGACCGTGTCGACGACATGAACGCCAACGGCGTGCTCGGTTCATTGTGCTTTCCAACCTTCCCGGGCTTTGCCGGGCAACGCTTCCAGGTCCACGCTGACCGCGATGTGTCGATGGCAGCCATCCAGGCCTACAACGACTGGCATTTGCACGACTGGTGCAACGCAGCGCCTGGCCGCTTCATTCCGCTGATGATCGTGCCGTGGTGGGACATGAAAGCCGCCGCTGCCGAAGTGGCGCGTCTGGCGAAACAGGGCGTGCACGCGCTGTCGCTGTCGGATAACCCGGCGATTCACGGTTACCCGTCGATCCATAGCGATTACTGGGATCCACTGTGGAAGGCCTGCAGCGACAATAAAGTGGTTATCTGCTGTCATATCGGTACCGGTGTGAAAGCCCAACACGCATCGGATATGTCGCCAATCGACGCCTGGATTACCTCCATGCCGATTTCCATCGCCAACTCCGCGGCGGACTGGATCTGGGCACCGATGTGGAAGAAGTTCCCGGACCTGCGCATGGCGCTTTCCGAAGGCGGCATCGGCTGGATTCCTTACCTGTTGGAGCGCGCGGACTTCACCCACCGTCATCACAACGCGTGGACCAACTCCAACTTCGGCGGGAAGATGCCAAGTGACATCTTCAACAAGCACTTCATCACCTGCTTTATCGAAGACAACTTCGGCCTGAAGAACCTCGACTACTTGAACGCCGACATGGTCACCTGGGAAAGCGACTACCCGCATTCTGACTGCACTTGGCCAAACTCGCCGGAAACAGCGTGGGAAGGGTTGCAGCACCTGCCAAAAGAGATGATCGACAAGGTCACTCACTTGAACGCGATGCGTGAATTCTCCTTCGATCCGTTCTCCATTCACGGTCGAGAAAACTGCACAGTCGGCGCGCTGCGGGCCCAGGCTACCCACGTCAGCATCGAGCCGGCCCTGGGCCTGGGTGGTGCCGATCATGGTCGCCACGACAACAAGCCGGTTACCTCCGGCGACATCAATGCGATGTTCGCCCAGGCTGACGCGCAAACCGCGTTGTAAGTTGCCGCTGTTCCTGCAGTCGCCGGCCATCGGCGACTGCAGGAGCGGTTGCCGTTCTGTGGTCGCTTCGTTCGAGGCGATTGCGCCTGTGTTCAGCGTTAGAGAGCGCATATGGCCATCAGTCAATTTACCTACAGCAACATCCCCCCCGAGGCTGAAGCGCTTCGTGCAGAAGTGCGGGCGTTCATCCATGACACGCTGGCCGATTACCCGCCGACCTTGAGTGCTCAATCCTGGATGGGCTTCAGCGCCGAGTTCAGCAAGAAGCTTGGGTCCCGGGGCTGGGTCGGCATGGCCTTGCCCAAGGCTTATGGTGGCGCCGAGGCGGGGCCCTTTGCCCGATATGTGATTATCGAAGAGTTGCTGGCTGCCGGTGCACCGGTATCGGCCCACTGGATCGCCGACCGCCAAAGCGGTCCGCTGATCAATCGCTTCGGTACCGAGCAACAAAAACAGTATTACCTGCCAGCCATTTGCCGGGGTGAAAGCTACTTCTGCATTGGCATGAGCGAGCCCAACTCAGGCTCCGACCTGGCTTCGATCAAGAGTACCGCCGTCCGTGAGGGCGATAGCTGGCTGGTCAATGGCCAGAAGGTCTGGACCACCAACGCCCATCATTCGCAGTACATGATTGCCCTGGTGCGTACCGGTGAAAAACAGGAGGCCCGTCACGAGGGCATGTCGCAATTCATTGTCGACCTGAGCCTGCCCGGCATCACCATCCGACCCATTCGAGACCTGGCCGGTGGCGAGCATTTCAACGAAGTGTTTTTCGACAATGTGCGGTTGCCGGCTGATGCCTTGATCGGTACTGAAGGCAAAGGCTGGGATCAAGTGACCGCCGAACTGGCCTTCGAGCGTAGCGGCCCTGAACGGTTCCTCAGCTGCATGGCGCTGCTGAAAACCCTGATCGATGCGCTGGGCAAGACCCCCAACGCGTTACAGGCGCGAGAAATCGGGCGTCTTTCGGCCAAGCTGCTGACCCTGCGCAACATGTCATTGTCGGTTACGGCACAGCTGGCAGCGGGTGAGCACCCAGCCTGGGCGGCTTCCTGCGTGAAAGACCTCGGCAATGCCTTTGAACAGGAAATCCCCGAGGTTGCCCAGCTGCTGCTGGAAACCGAGCCACGGCAAGACGGCGGCAGCGAACATGCCCGGGTACTCGCCTACCTGACTCAGATGGCGCCCTCGTTCTCACTGCGCGGGGGCACTCGTGAAATTCTGCGCGGCATCATTGCCCGCGGCCTGGGGTTGCGATAATGCGCGAGATATTTGAAACGACGATTGAACGCCTGTTCGCCGATTTGGCGACGCCCGCTTATGTGATGAGGTGTGAAGGCGGGGAATGGCCGGCGGATTTATGGGCCGCGCTGGATGAGTCGGGCTTCTCTTTGGCGGGTGTCAGCGAAGCGCTGGGCGGAGCCGAAGCCAGTTGGTCTGATATGTATGTGCTGGTGCGTGCCGCCGGACGCTTTTCCGTTCCGGCCCCAATAGGTGAGGCCTTGCTGGCCAACTGGCTGCTGAGCAAGTCAGGCCTGGAGGGGAGGGCTGGTGCGCTGAGCATGGCTGCCAATGCCAATCTGGTGCTCGATGGCGAGCGCGTTAATGGCACCGCCTATTCGGTACCTTGGGGGCGTAATGTCGAAGAGGTTGTCGCGATTGCCAACAGCTCAACGGGGGTTCCGCATGTGGTTTTGCTATCGCGTAGCGCTGCCAGTGAACTCACGCTCAGTCTGAATGTGGCTGGCGAACCGCGTGATGACCTGGGTTTCAACAGCGCCCAGGTACTGGCGCAAGCGCCGCTGCCCAACGGGTTCGACGCCAATGTCCTGGAATTGGGCGGCGCGATGCTGCGCGCGGCGCAGACTGCCGGGGCATTGCATGCGCTATTGGACATGACTGCCAACTATGCCGGGGAACGCAAACAATTCGGCAAGGCCATCGGCTCGTTCCAGGCCATTCAACAGCAACTGGCGGTATTCGCGGAACAAGCCGCCGCCGCCGGGATTGCCGCCGAGGCTGCCTTCGTGGAATCGCGTTGTGGACTCGCCACGTTGACCATTGCGGCCGCAAAAATCAGCACGGCAGAAGCGGCCAGTGTTGGCGCCGGCTTTGCCCATTCGGTGCATGGTGCCATTGGCTTTACCGAGGAATATCCCCTGCATTTGCTCACCCGGCGGTTGTGGGCGTGGCGCAGCGAATTCGGATCGGCCAGCCTTTGGAGCCAACGCCTGGGCGTCCGGGTCTGCCAGGGTGGAAGCGAAGGGTACTGGCCGTTACTGACAGGTCATGGCCAACATTCATTAACCCGACTTGTGAGTGATCCGGTATGAGCCCGTTTCTTCAGATAGAGCGCGATGGCGGTGTCGTCACTGTGCGCATGAACCATCCCGAAACCCGCAACGCGTTGACGACGCCCGAGCAAATTCAGGAGTTTGTCGACCTCTGTGCCCAATTACGTCGCGACCCAACGGTGCGGGTCATGGTGCTCACCGGTAATGGCAGCGCCTTTTGTGCCGGTGGCAACGTCAAGGACATGCATGAGCGTGGCGGCATCTTCGCTGGCTCGCCTTATGAGCTGCGCAACACCTACCGTGATGGCATTCAACGTATTCCCCTGGCGATCTACGAGTTGGATATCCCGGTGATCGCCGCGGTCAACGGCCCAGCGATTGGTGCGGGCCTGGATCTGGCGTGCATGTGCGACATCCGGCTGGCGGCACCCAAGGCGATCTTCGCCGAGAGTTTTGTGCGCCTGGGCATTGTTCCGGGTGACGGCGGCGCCTGGCTGTTGCCGCGCATCATCGGCATCCCGAAAGCCAGCCTGATGGCGTTTACCGGTGACGCTATCGATGCTGCAAAAGCGCTGGAATGGGGCCTGGTAGAGCAGGTCTGCACCCATGAAACCCTGCAGTCGGAAGCGCAAGCCTTGGCGCGGCGGATCGCCAGCAACCCGGGCCATGCGTTGCGGCTGTGCAAGCGCCTGCTGCGCGAAGGCCAACATATGCGTCTCGACTCGCTACTGGAGTTGTCTGCCGCATACCAGGCACTCGCCCATCACACCGAAGACCATCAGGAAGCGGTGGCCGCTTTTGTCGATAAGCGCGAGCCGCAATACCGGGACCGCTGATTACTCATTGCCAACAACAAGAATCGATCTGGAGTAAGCAAGATGCGTGGCGTATTTCGAGAAGACCACAATATGTTCCGTGATCAGGCCCGCCGTTTCGTCGATCGCGAAATCGTGCCCTACCTGCATGAGTGGGAAAAGAACGGCATCGTGCCCAAGGAAGTCTGGCTCAAGGCCGGCGAGAACGGCTTGCTGTGCTCCACGGTGCCCGAAGAATACGGCGGCCCGGGAGGCGACTTCGGTCATTCTGCGGTGATGATCGAAGAACTGGCGCGAGCCAATGCCACCGCGGTGGGTTTTACCACTCACTCGGAAATCGTCACCCCTTACATCGTTGCCTATGGCAGCGAAGAGCAGAAGCAGCAATGGCTGCCGCGCATGGTCAGCGGTGAGTTGATTGGCGTGATCGCCATGAGCGAACCAGGCATCGGCAGCGACCTGCGATCCATGCGCACTTCGGCGCGCCGCGACGGTGATGACTACATCGTCAACGGCCAGAAGACCTTCATCACCAACGGCGGCAATGCCGGCCTGGTGGTGACCGCCACCAAGATTGATCCTGCTGCCAAAGAGCTGACCTTGATCTGCGTCGAAGAAAGTCGTGCGGGTTTTGGCAAGGGTCGTCTGCTGGAAAAGATCGGTCTGAAAGGGCAGGACACTGCCGAGCTGTTTTTCGATGAGGTAAGGGTGCCGGTTGGCAATCGATTGGGGGAGGAGGGGATGGGGTTCAAATACCTGACTCACCAATTGGCCTGGGAACGCTTGATCATTGCTATCCGTGCCGCCCAATCGATCGACACGCTGCTGGAAGAAACCATCGGCTACACCCGTGAACGCAAAGTCTTTGGCAAACCGGTTCTCGACTTCCAGAACACCCGCTTCAAGCTTGCCGAAGCCAAGGCCCAAGCCACTATGTTGCGGGTGTTCGTCGACGACTGCCTGGCCAAGGTGATGCGCGGCGAGTTGACGCCCGAAATCGCAGCGATGGCCAAGCTGCTGGGATCGGAAATGCAGGGCAAGCTGCTCGACGAGTTCCTGCAATTGCATGGCGGCTACGGCTTCATGAGCGAATACAAGATCAGCCGCGCCTGGGTCGACGCGCGAGTGGCCCGTATCTATGGCGGCACCTCGGAGATCATGAAAGAAATCATCGGCCGTACCCTTTGAAGCCAACCTGCATGAGGCAGACAAATGAGTAACTCTCTTTATGATATTTCGCTGAAGCAGATCGATGGCAGTGCCAGCCGCCTTGGCGATTATCGGGGCAAAGTCCTGCTGGTGGTCAACGTGGCTTCTAAATGTGGCCTGACCCCGCAATACGAAGGTCTGGAAAAGCTCTACCAGAGCAAGCATTCACAAGGGCTGGAAGTGCTGGGTTTCCCTGCCAACGATTTCAGGGAACAGGAGCCCTATAGCGACGCGGAAATCGCTGAGTTCTGCTCAGTGAACTATGGCGTTCACTTTCCCCTGTTCTCGAAAATCTCGGTTGTTGGCACCGAGCAGCATCCTCTCTACGCCGAACTGACAGCCGCGCAACCCGAGTCCACAGGCGAAGGTCCAATGCGCGAGCGTCTGCTGGGTTACGGGATCGAGTCCGCCAACACGACGGACGTGCTCTGGAACTTCGAGAAGTTTCTGATCGATCGCCAGGGTGCGGTCGTCGCTCGTTTCGCTCCGGACGTTGCAGCGGATGATCCGCGGTTGATTGAGGCAATCGAGGCGCAACTGGCTAAAGAGGCGTAACGCGGTGCAGACAGTCGATACGGTTGGCGCGCTGCGTGCGCTCGTGGCCCGCGCCCGGGGTGAGAACAAGAAAGTCGCACTGGTGCCGACCATGGGCAATTTGCATGACGGTCATATAGCCCTGATTCATTGCGCAAAGCAACGAGCGGACTTCGTCGTCGCCAGCATCTTCGTCAATCCACTCCAGTTCGGGGCCAATGAAGACCTGGCCAACTATCCCCGCACGCCCGACGCTGATCGCGAAAGACTGGTCAATGCCGGGTGTGATGTGCTGTTTGCCCCCGCTGTCGAACAGATCTATCCGGATGGAATGCTCAATCAGGCCATCGTCAGTGTGCCGAACGTTTCTGAAGGTCTTTGCGGTGCGGCACGCCCTGGTCACTTTGACGGCATGGCCACTGTAGTCGCCAAGCTGCTAAACATTGCCCAGCCAGACGTGGCGGTTTTCGGGGAAAAGGATTATCAGCAGCTGGCAATCGTGCGCTCGATGGTCAGGGATCTCAACATGGTGACTGACGTTGTCGGTGCACCGACGATCCGAGCCTCGGACGGCTTGGCATTATCCTCGCGCAACGACTATCTGACCGAGCATGAGCGCTCGGTAGCCCCCGTCCTCTACGCTTGTTTGAAGCAAATGGCGGCGAGTATCCAGCTCGAGAGGCGGGTGGCTGAGCGCCAGTTGATTGAATGTCATCAACGTATCAGTGACGCCGGTTTTCAGCTGGAATACTTTGAAATCAGGAATGCCCAGGATCTGACACCACTGAAAAGCACCGATACTCACTTTGTGATTCTGGTGGCGGCGCGCATTGGCAAAACACGGCTCATTGACAATCTGACAGTGGACCTTCGGGCATCGGAAACTTCACCAGAGGCACAACCATGAGTCATTATCGAGCGATCGCTGCGTTGTGCCTGTGTTTTTTCTCCCTCGTCGGCTTTGCTCAGCAAGCAGCGGTCGACGCTTACAGTGCTGACACCCAACGCGCAAATGCCTTGTTGGTAAAAGCTGTTGACGAGTACAAAGCCAAGGGTGACTCGGCGTTGGCCGAGTTCAGTCGGCAGGGGGCCTTTATCGATGGTGAACTGTACATCTACGTGGTCGATACCTCCGGTGTGATGCTCGCCAGCGGCGGGCCTTCCGCTTCGCTGGTCGGCAAGCCGGTGTTAAGTGTCCTGGATGTCGATCTCAAGGAGGCATTCGAGCATGCCATTGCACAGCCTGACGATGGCATTGTGCGTAGCGCCGAATACCGCTGGTGGAACTGGCAACACGCCAAGGTCGAGCGCAAACGCGTGTTCTATCAGCGCGTCAAGGATCGGTTGATCGTCGTGGGTTACTACATGCCACGGTCCTCCCCCGAACAGGCCCAACAGCTGCTTGGGCAGATTTCGCGACAAGTTGCCAACGACGCGAAAACCACCTTCGGGCTCATTAACCAGCACGATAAACAGTTCACCGAGGATGATCTGTATGCCTTTGTGGTGGATCTCAAGACCAAGCGGTTTGTCGCTCACGGTTTTTCGTCCCGGCTGATCGGCACCGACTTCAAGTCATTGCGCTCAGTCGATGGCAAGCCGATTGGCGAGGACATCCTCAAACAGATGAGCGGCCATGAAACAGGTGAGATCGCTTATCTGTGGCGTAACCCGATTACCGGGCAAAACGAATACAAGAGAACTTTTCTGCAGCGGGTAAACGGGTTCGTCGTCGCCGTGGGTTGCTATGCAGTCAAGTGATCAAGACAGGTACGACTGGTACCCACTCTCAGGAGCGTGCGCATGACTGATTTGGTATTGCTGCATGGCGGCAACCACGGCTCCTGGTGTTGGGGGCCCTTTATTGAAGTATTAAACCAGCAGCCCGGATGCTTCGAGCGAGTGATTACCCTAGATATGCCAGGGTGCGGCACCAAGCGCGGGCGGGATGTTGTGTCCCTGCGGCTCGATGATGTGGTCGAGGAGCTTAATGAGGACCTGCGTGCACTCGGCGTGAACCAGGCCGTCCTGCTTGGGCATTCCATCGCGGGAGCCCTGCTGCCGATGATGGTACTGGCCGCTCCCCAACTGTATTCGCAGTTGGTGTACCTGGCTTGCGCATTGCCCAGTGAAGGCCAATCAATTCTGCAGCTGCTTGGCACCAGGCTGCATGGCGAAAGTCCGGACCATGTTGGCTGGCCGCTGGATCCTGCGCAAACCACCCCTCAGGCGCTGGCCGTGGCGATGTTCGGGCAAGATTTGAGTGAGCAAACCCTGGGTTGGTTGTTAAGTGAAGCGAGCCAGGACACGACGCCACTCTGTGTGGCGACAGACGCCATCAGCCGCGTGGGATATCCGGGCATCATTGCGGCGAGTTACATCATCACCCTGCGCGACAACATCCTGCCCGTCGACTGGCAGCGGCGGTTTGCGCAACGTGCCGACGCAGAGGTGGTTGTCGAGATCGATACAGCGCATGAGCCGTTCGTATCACACCCGCAGTTGCTTGCGGATGTCGTATGGGGCCTGGAGCGGCATGGGTGATGGGCGACATCGGTGTTTTAAGCCGTAGTAATGGCAAGGCTATCGGCAGCCACTGGTTGATCCTGTCCATTATCTGCTTCAACTTCATCTCGTACGTCTGCAGTGGCTTGCCACTTGCGGTGTTGCCGGGCTATGTCCTCAATGACCTGGGCCTGACCTCGATTTTTGCCGGCGTGGTGATCAGCTCGCAGTACCTGGCGACGCTCCTGGCTCGCCCGTTGGCCGGTGGCGTGGCTGATCGCCTGGGCGCCAAATACGCGGTGGTGTGTGGGCTCAGCGGCTTGATGTTGAGCGGCATCCTGACCGCACTTGCGCTCATCTTGCACACCCAACCCTGGTTGACCCTGACGCTCATACTGCTGGGCAGGCTGGTGTTGGGGGCGTCCACGGCCATGATCTCCACGCCTTGTTGCACCTGGGCCATTGGATTATGTGGTGCGCCTCGGGCAGCACAGGTCATGTCGTGGAACGGAATAGCGGCTTATGGTGGTGCGGCAGTCGGAGCGCCGCTGGGCGTGCTGCTGCGTAATTCGTTAGGTATTGCCAGTGTCGGACTGTGCACCGTATTGCTTGGCCTGATGTTCCTGCTTTTGGCGCTGGGCAAGCGCCCGGCGCCCTTGATTTCAGGCGCCCGATTGGCATTTTATCGAGTTCTTTTCGCGGTCATGCCCAATGGCCTGGTCCTTGTGTGCAGTTCAGTAGGGTTTGGCGGCCTGACGGCATTCGTCGCACTGTACTTCGACAGCAACGGGTGGGACAACGCCGCCTACTGTTTGAGTGGGTTCGGTGCTGGTTTTATCGTTGCCCGCTTGTCGTCGCCCGGAATACTGCAGCGATACAGGGGCTACAAGGTGGTGGGCGGCTGCCTGCTTGTACAGACCTTGGGAATGCTGCTGATATGGCTGGCGCCATCTCCCGCACTGGCAATTGCTGGCGGTGCGCTGACCGGGATAGGGGTGTCATGGGTCTATCCGGGATTAGGGGTGGAAACACTGTCCAGCACTCCGGCGGCCAACCGTAATTCGGCGCTCAGTGCACTTTCTTTATTCTTTGATATCGCAGTGGGGCTGGCCGGCCCGGTGATGGGCCTGGTTGCTTCTGGCCTAGGCTATGCGGCGATATTTCTCTGTGCTGCGTTGATGTCGATGGGTGGGTTTGTTGCGGTGCTCTATTTGTGTAGGAATAAAAGGTAGGAGCGATAAGAGGTGCTGTTGCTACGGATGTCCGCCCCATGGCACAGCGGCTATACCCGACAGCGGCTATCAAAAAACGGTTACCAACGTGACCACTTGCAAGACCAACTAGTAATCGCTTGCCGCTGGAGGGTTGTTACGGCGGCATTCCGTTCCCGATTCCGAAAATCGACACGAGGTCATCTGGAGTGGTCCAGCTTTCGCGATGGACGTTGACTGGGCGGTGAGGGGCTCACGAGGGGCGAACTGTATCCCATACGATGCTCATGAATTGCCCTTTATTATTGTTGAAGTGGAGTGCTTTTAATGCCAACTTCGTGCGAAATTGGTTGTCGCTTTACGGTGATCGACACCTCAGTGACTTGCCTGCTTTCTTGTCGGTGAAGCTAGGGCCAAACATTCAGAACTAGCAGTCCGTCAGCATCGGGTTGCCTTGCGCAGACGGAATGATAGTCGTGAAATGGCCTTTCTCCGATCCTGATGACTGTGCCCGATTCGTTCGTGGAATGACGCAAAGATCCGCATCGACTCCATTCACCTCGATGTCGAGCGCATGAACATGAGCACTGACACTGCGGTGGCACGGATCGTGGCGGTCTTCGGTGTGGCGAAGCCGCCGTCTGTTCCCAGTCGGTTTAGCTGGAGGAAGAATCTCTCAATTCTGCGTTGCACCGACGTGCCCAGCGATCAAAATGCGTACCCTTCAGCAACCTGTATTAGTAATTGCTCAACCTGGTGAGTGCCTTGTTTGGTTGAGAGCATTGCTATTGGACTTTTCCCGGAAAAATGATCCTTAGGCTTCGAGAGCCACGAACTGGCTTTCTCTCTTCTACCAAAAAGTACTTCTGCCATAGCGGCGATGTAGGCATGTCGAAATAAGCGCTCACTCTCATCCACCGTGAGTCTCTGCCCGAGCGTCAACCTAGAGCTGAGTGTCTTGTAAGGGATGATCTGGTCGCGTTGTTGCGGGGGGATTTTGCCCTGCTCGCAAAAAATGTTGATCCGATCTGCTGAAAAGCCGGCATTGATCATCTCATGGATGTCCGAGTCTGAAGCGTCGATGGGGACATTGAGAAAATCTGACAACCGGTCCCGGAAGTCACGATAAGAATTCTCGTTCAGCACTTCGGCAAGCATGGCGCACCTTCATGGTTGGATCTTTGCCACTTAGTATCTGGCACATCCGTATCGCATGAAAGCGCGCAAATTTTAACGGCCGCTGCCGCATGGTTCATTTAGAACTGGAGGAGGCAGGGAAGCGCCCAATCACTAGAGCGTTCGGTCGGGGAAAAAACGATAGGGATAGCTAAATTCATGTCGACGCATGCTTGTTGGCTCAGTCGCTTGCCGCCAAATCAGAAGCCAATTCGTGGAGAGACAGCGCCTCAGGCAAGAGAAATTGCGGCTCGCATTCCAATACGGTGGCTATGCGATATAGCTTTTCCACGGTGATGTTGACTTCACCGCGTTCAATACGCCCCATATAGCTACGATCGACACTGCAGGAAAGCGCCAAGGCATCTTGTGAAAATCCTTTGGCCTTCCGTTGTGTCCGTATTCTTTCGCCCAATGCCTTTGCAAGCTGATGCATAACCGCCTCGGTTCCCACTGAGGCGGCACTATCGTGCGTTTGCGGATGAATCAACCACGGATTATAATCCGCATTTTGATCGTTCCGCGAATTTCCCTTCCAGGTGCCTGCATGAAACCCGATTCATTTATCCTCGACAGGCGGCTTTACGACCTGTTTCAGCAGGAGCATCTACGCCAATTTACGACCCAGGAGCTGCGTGACGCGTACGCTACTCACCTGACGGGTATGACTTTTAACAGCAGCGACTTGCGTCGATATGTCTATGAGCAGATCCGACGCATGCTGCGTAGTGGATGGGTCATTCAGGATGAAAAACGACAAAAGCGAGGTCAGATCTATCACTGGCACGGAATTCCGGCGAACTTGCAGGTAGAGCTCGTCGATAATGGGTACGAGAGCAGTGCTAAGCCGACAAATAAACCGTTACATCAGCCCTTACAAAGCATGGACCCAGAGCAGTCAGGCCCAGATGTGATCGAGCACTTGGAGTCCATACTCAAAGAAATTCGCCTCGACTTCCTTTCTTCGATGGGAGAGGCGGAGCGGTATAAGCAGCTGCTCGAGGAAATGCCGCATCTGAAAGACCAAGTCGAAGGCGAGTATTTGGAGGCTCGAGACCGAAGCTCTCGTCTTCTAGGGCATCTCCGGGCGGTCGAAAAGACGCTCAAGACAGTCACGTCCGCACGATGAAAGCATTGCCGAGAAAATGGCAGAGTCAATGCATTGAGATCGCGTTGGAACACTACACCTCAACGCCGCACTTCTTCTGTCAAGCCACCCCGGGGGCGGGGAAGACTCGGATGGCCGCAGAGCTTGCTCGGCGTTTGTTGGAGCAGGGCAAGATCGATCTCGTGCTGTGTTTTGCTCCCTCGTGCCAAGTCGTCGAAGGCTTTCGCACTACGTTCTCTACAGTATTGGGGAGGCGTTTGGATGGACTGATCGGTGCCATTGGAACCGCAAGTACCTATCAAGCCATGGAGCACCAGGATGAGGCTTTCTGGAGGCTTTTCGATGACTATCGCGTGTTTGCAATATTCGACGAAATCCATCACTGCTCAGGACACGATCCGCTTTTAAGCAATGCCTGGGGACAACAAATTCTTTTGAAGATGCAGGACCGTGCCGCTTTTACCTTGGCTCTATCGGGTACACCCTGGCGCTCCGATGACAGAGGCATTGCTCTGGCTCGTTACTCCAACCCGGAAGGCCGATTGATTTGCGACTATCGCTACGGCCTTAAAGACGCCATTTCCGACGGGGTTTGTCGGTCACCTCGCATTGTTCTGTTAGATAACCAGATGCTGAGGCTCAAAGAAGATTCTGCAAACGAGAGTACGATCAAGCTTTTTCCCAGCATCGCTAAGCTGCTGCGTGAGTCTCCGGTCTCATACGAGGATCTGATTTGTCATAAGGACGCGCTTCTCCAGTTGCTTGACCTGGGGAGCAAGAAACTTGATGAAGTGCGGATGCTTAAACCGAATGCCGCGGGCTTGGTAGTTGCCACGAATATCAAGCATGCTCAACAAGTCGCCATGGCGCTGAAGGACAAGGGCGAAAGCTTCCAAGTCGTGACAACCAGAACCCCGGATGCGCAACAGGTAATCAATGGGTTCAAAAATAGCGACTGCCGTTGGATTGTTGCAGTGGGAATGATCAGTGAGGGGACCGATATTCCTCGGCTTCAAGTTTGCTGCTACCTCAGTCGAATCCGTACTGAACTGCATTATCGTCAGGTGCTGGGAAGAATCCTTCGACGTATGGGCGAGATTGATGATCAAGCTTGGTTATTCGTCCTGGCGGAGCCGACACTGAAGCGATTCTCTCAGCGTATCGCAGATGATTTGCCGGAAGATCTGGCTGTTGTGTGCGCTTTAGGTGCGCCTGCACCCCAGGCTTGTGCAATCGAAGGTGAGTTGGATTGTTCCGTGAACACTCTCAGTGGAGACCCAGGCAGCTCTACGCCTACTGCTACAGCGCAGAAATTTCTATCGGAGGTCGATTTGTCCCCTACATCGACTTATCAAATAAGCTTTTCGAAGAATTATCGCCAGCAACTGTTGGCCGTTTTCTGATGTGTATTTTGTCCATTAAGAGACCATATCAGTGCTGGTTCAGCGTGGCCTGGGGGTCCACCTATGTTGGAACTTGTGATCTATCTCTCCGCTGAGCTCGGTCGGCTGCCACCCTTCTTTAGCACTGATAGAGGAGGGAGGTCGTTGATCGTGATCGGCGCGACAGCGAACCATTTTGCTCATCAAGAGCGTGGGGGGGTAATGAAAGGTAAACGCAAAGCGAAAACATCGAAATGGGCCATGAAGTTTCAATTTAAAACGGAGGCTCAGCGGTCAATCTCCGCGAGGTCCGAAAAAGCGTCAAATCGTTTTCTTGATGCCGCGCTGCATTTGGGTTCAGCGCACGAGCCGCTAGGCAGGCTCGCTGGGGCGTCATTCGAGCACCACACAAAAAGCCCAGAACTGCCAGAGCTGCTTACCTCCGTCATCAACATAGTTTGCAAGGCAGGCCAACCCTCGTAACAGAATGGCAACGAGAAGACGGGCCAAGGGGGCAGGGGGACAAGGCAGTCGTTGATGTCGAAATTGAACAGCTTCTACGTCAGCGGTTGCTTGACCTGTTTTTCTGCGACTATTGGGGGGAGGAGACCGGCCATACCCTGACACCTGACAGGAGATTCATGGTGTTGGGTAGTTGACCCCAATGATGGCACAAACGATTTTCTGAGAGGGCTGAAAGGCTCAGCTATATCAGTCGGCCTTCTATACAAACACACACCAATCTTAGGTGTGGTCTACGCACCCGTAACGCTCGAAGGGTTTCCAGATTGCATCGCTTGGGCTGAAGGATTGTCCAATTTGCTACGCAATGGGAAATCCGTAGCCCCCAAGCTTCCGGGCATGATTTGGTCGAGCGATTGTCGCGTGATGCTCAGTTCAGCTGCCGTAAATAAGGCAGAAATAAATCACCAGCTTTGCGCTCCAAGCAGTTTTGTCTGCATGCCCTCGATTGCCTACAGGCTTGCAAAAGTAGCCGCTGGCGATGGCGTGTGCGGTGTTTCTGTATGCCAGGTATCTGCGCATGATGTTGTCGCGGGTCATGCGTTGCTTAAGGGGGCGGGCGGCGTTCTGCTCAATGAAAATGGCGAATCAATACGGTACGTAACGCAGGACAATATGCAAATAGTATCACGACGCTGTTTTGGTGGATTGGAAGCTGTGTGCCGAACATTGGCTGCTCGAGATTGGGATCGAATTTTCACCGATAAATAATTTTTTCCTGGAAAATTAGTCTGTCGCAGTAGCCAACAAACAATCCGCGTTATCCAAATCTCCATATCATTATCTGGCTGACATGGCGGCTTCCTTTACAAATTGAAGGGATAAGAATCTCGGAGCGAGCGCGATGCACGCTCCGGTTCAAGTGATTGGCTACAGGTGTTCGAGCAGCTCGATTTCGCGGGTGATGAGTGCAGTGACGTCAATCATCCCTTCGCGGGGGAACACTTCAGTATTGATTGACCACGCGTCACGACGGCCCGGTGTGAAGCGTAGTGCACCAATATCTTGAAGTAGGGCTGCAAGCGCGCTGGCGTCAGGCGGCTTACCCTTCTTGTCGGTCGCCTCGTAGTAGGCTTTGCCGATACCAAACGCGCTTTCGCCGGCACGGATCTTCGTTGCGCTGTTGGCTAATGGGAATGTCGTGCTGTCCGATACTTCCCAAAGAATATTCAACATCTTGTTGATGACCTCGATCGGGTAGCGGCGGCCTTCATGGAGCCGTATTGCGCCGTCGTCAATCTGGTAGTGGAACTTATTGCCTCTTGCAGCGGTGTAGCACTCGGTCCAAGCGTCACCAGGCATCGGGGGTGTGGTCAATTTAGCCTGAGCATTGCTCCCGTCACGAGGCAGGTCATAACCGATCATGAACAATGCAGCCTCCAGTTGGCGGAGCGCCAGTACGGCAGAGGAGGCAGCAAAGCCGCTGGCAGGTGCCCGGGCCAATGTCGCTGACAGAATCCAGCAGGACTTGAGATTCCACTCTGCATGGTGAGCACCGGTGATCAAACGCGGAAAGCTGAAACCATCCCGACTAGGGTTGCGGTTCTTGGGCGACTTGGCATGAGGGCCCTCTTTCGAAGGCGTCAAAGGAAATTCGATACAGGGCTTTTGAGCGTAGTTGTGTTTTTACACACTCTGGGCCCGTTTCTGTCGCTGCTCACAGGCAGTTGTGGGTCGAAAGATCTTCGTTTCCCCCAAGAAGGAGAAGTTCACGCTCCAGTTGGCTCGCATGAAAGTCTTGCCGCTGCAGCTGCCGGCCTAGGCACAATCCCGGACGATTCGATGTGTATGCTCAGCCGGTTACTTTACTAAGCGTCTATCGACATGCACCGGGCGTGCTGAGATGATCGGTGGGTGAGAGGATTGTCGGTGCACTGAGCCCGGCGAATAGAGGTCTTCAGCCCGGGAAAGGACATGACTGAAGTTACACTTGAGCATTTTCTGCGCGCGGCAGCTGATATCGGAGCGCACGGTGACAACGACACGCTCCCTTTCGATGTCGACACGAATTTCGTTTCAGCTAGGCAAAATGAGCTAGCAGAGGTCGCTTTCGCTTTTTCGGAGGAGCTGCGTAAAGACAGTGAATCCAATAGCAAAAAAAAAATTGCAGCATTAACCGTATTTAGCGAGCGCCTTTTGGTCGCAACAGGTGCATCAGGATTCAGGGTGACTACAAAGCTCCACCCGTTTTGGAGCATTTATTTCAACGGATTGGGTGTAGCTATCGCCGATCAGTTAGAGCCAAGACGTGATCAGCGAACCTTCTCATACAGGTTCCAGACGGAGGGCGGATCTGAGCTATTCGATCGAGGCTCATCCTGGAGAGTGTTCAGAGAGGCTACGGCGAAAGAGGCTGCACGCGCTCCCAAAGGGACAGTAGTCATCCAAACGGACATTTCGAGCTTTTACGAACACATCTCGCATCATTACTTAGAAAACCTAATCGATGACCTGTTCTCAGATGGCAGGGTAGGTAACCAAATCACCGCATTGTTAACAAAATTTTCAGCTGGACGTTCTTTCGGACTACCTGTTGGAGGACAGTGCTCGCGGATTCTGGCAGAGCTGTTTTTGAACTCTGTCGACCATCAAATGACACATGATGGCTTACGGTGGTACCGATATGTCGACGATTACGTGCTCATTGCAGATTCGAATTCCGACGCTTACGCAGGGTTAGCATTTCTATCACACGCTCTCGCAGACTATGGGATCACGCTAAATAAATCGAAAACTATCATGATGACGGCTAAGCATTATGAGGAATACGTTACTACTCAACTTGGTGGTGACGATACCAATGCAGGAATTTTGAGACATGTCGACCTACATTATGATCCTTACTCTGATAACCCAGAAGGGGATTATGAGTCACTGAAAATGACTGTCGAAAATCTAGACGTCCAGAAATTGCTCGGCAGCGAATTGCAAAAGTCGCTTCCGGATAATTTCTTGATTACCCAGATAGGTAGGACACTGACATTCCACAGCCCAATCGTTGCCCTGCAACTCGCGTCTACACTGCTGGAACCGAATAACCTGCATGCCTTTCGCGCTTCGTGGTCAACCATCATGCGAGGTGTGGCTAACCTCAGAGCGGGGGCGGGATATGAAGAAATCCACTCCGATCTAGACGCGGTGATAGATAGAGTGGCTTTCCATTCTGAGCATTTACTGCAAGCTGAAGCCAGCTTGTTACACTACCTTCGGGTGCTGAAGTTCTCGCAAACGCCGCTCAGAGCTGCTTTTGTCCAAAGAACCTATAAATCTAACTCGTCCCACACAGTCAAAAGGGCATGCATAGACTGCTGGCGTCTATGGAAAGACAGGTCCGGTTTCAGCTCTGTCTCAAGCCGATGGAGCGAAATCAACGCGGAATGTCAGCGATTGACATGGCTCGCGGCCGAGTCCTTTGGAGACCAAGGGGATGGTCTACGCCGTCAGATGGGCCCAAGCCTAGAGCAATCATGGAGGCTAGGAATAGAGCGTCAGGATCGCCCGACCTTCGCCGGTCTCTATCGGAGTTGGTGTGATGACAAATAGAGCTGGGCGTGATCCGAGAACGATAGCTCGAAATATTCCCGGCATACTGAATGCTATTTTCCCAGGACTAACGCCTGGCATCGTTTCGCTTTATAACAAATCGGCTGTCGGTTGTGCGGTGGTCATCGTGCCAGTAGAAGCGATTCAAGCAAGTAAACTGCAAAAATCTCTGCTATTCGAGCTAGCCTTTGCCGTAGGTGAGCAGCTCGTCCTTGGTAACAATCCGACGTGGGGAGAATGCGTTGCCACCGCTACAGATAGGCAAAGCAGGTTCTTCGATGCAATCAGCCCATCGGAAATCTCTGAGAATGATCAACGTATCGCCCTGCGCGTAGCGGACAACCTTGTGACTATGGTCAAGCAGGTAGCTACTGATTGTAGCGCGGCTTATGGTGCGGCACCGGTGATACCCGGCTTTCGTTGGATCGCCTCAGGAACCGGCGATTTTTTTGCCGGGTCAAAGCTAATCGAGGTGAAATGCACAGCCGGTAACTTCTCCGCTGCCGATTATAGGCAAGTGGCAATGTACTGGTTGTTGAGCTATGCGGCGGCTGTAGAGACTGGCAATGATGAGTGGAGGTCTTGCGTCTTGATGAATCCGAGAACAGGCAAGCTCGTAAACATCGACTTTGATGAGTTCATTCACCTCACCGGCGGCGGCAAAAGCAAGGTAGAGACTCTCCAGGCTTTTGCTGCGACTCTTACTGAAATCCAAAAATTCTAGTTCTTCTGGCCCTTCATTGACCTACGCGACAAACACAACCCATCCCGATGGTTATATTCCCGCAAGAGCGGGGAGCTGTTTACAATCCAGCTGGCAGTCGGCTCTACTTGCGTCTCGTCGCTCGACATACTCGGCGGACTATCAGCTGGACTAGCTGTAAGCGACTTAACTATCTGGAAGAAGCTGGCCTATTGATGCACTCCAGTTCTTCATACCAGCGAATGGTGATCAATGCAGGGTATGGGAAACAGCCAAAATACTCACGAAAATCGCGAATGGACCAGCCAGACCGCGCTTCCACCTTGATCGAAAGATCGTCAGGGATGGTAGAGGTGGCTAAAAGCGAACTTCTGCGTCTAGCCGTTCTCTGCCGGCCATGCCTCCACGAATATTGGGGCAAGTCCGTGCAGTTACCTAACTGTGATCTGAAAATGGGCGAGAGCAAAACTCTCATACTCTGAGGACGATTCAAAGCATCTGGTCAAGTCCCATGCAAACAGCTGGTCAAGTAGGGTGCAATTTCGCAGCAAGCACTCCGGCTCTGCGTAGATGCCGAGTGCTTGCGGTCTTGCGGATTAGCAAGCCTGTTGTCGAAGCTACTTTACAGGCTGGGGAAACTCTAGAACCGTAGTCCCTTGAGGCAAAGCGCCGAGTTCCTGAACAGCGTCACCGATCTCTTTATACTCTTTCCAAAATCGCTCGAGTGCACCCATCCCGCCGACCAATTGAACAGCACGAATCAATCCTGCGTGCGCAGCTACAAGTTGTTTAATTTGCAATTCCAAAGCTGCCACCTCCACCGTTCGCTTTGCCGCAACACTAGCCTGCACGACAGTTGGCGTTATGCCTGTAGCAATAACGCGGACCTGAAGCTGTTTCTGACGCGCTTCAGTGATGAAGCTCATTCGAGTACTGTTTCGCGTAAATGCCGAAGCGTTCTTCAACTCAGAGTGACGTCGAGCGACTTCTCGAACGGTAATATCGATGTTTTCGGAAAGCAGCTGCTCTAGAATTGCCTTCAATTCAACATTGGTGGGGTCTTGTAATCTTCTCATGCGAAAACGTCCTTTTTGTTGGGGGATGCGTAGTCAACCCCTTCCGCGAATACATTTTGCTGTGGTTGAGCATCTAAAGCAGCTTGAACTCCCTCAATAAGCCTCACCGCATGCGTAATTTGATTGATTCGACCCATGGTTCGCGATGGTTTCGCTTCCGCTGCATGCTGCATAATTACAAGACTCTCCCGAAGGTCCAATAAGGTTTCGCGATGCTCAGGTAAACCACTTGCGGCAAAGTGTTTGCATCTGTCAAAACACTTCAAGTGTCTCGTACAAGGATTAATAGAGAAGCTATTGGTACAGAACCCATAGGGCGTTACATGAAATCCATCAGAGTTTGCTGCAAGATATGCAAACGCGGCTGCGTCGCCATGTTCTGCTTGGATGCGTTTGAATGATTGTCCTAAATGACTGATGGCCGCGATGCCACTTACCACCATCTTAGCCACAAGCTCCTGAGTGCTTCCTGGCGGAACATGAGGGCGGGAGGTCGAAGGAAGTTGAACAAACTTCAGTTTTTCCGAAAGACTCCGGTGGTCATACTCGTAGCTCTGCGCAACGGAAACCCGGCCGAATTGGTGTGTGATTGCAGTATCAGGAACGTTAAGACGAAAGAGTTCAGTATTCATAAGATGACGTAGAGAATGCGGCTTTATCGATAAATTCTTCTCCTGTGGAGTACCGCCGTATTTCTTAAAAAATGAGAGCGAACCGTTTCCTATTGTGCTGCCAAGAGCTGTATAAATACGAGGTGGGAGAGGTGTGCTAATTGCTGAATCCGGCGTGAGCGGTTCGATCAATGGGAACCTCAAAACTGATCCTGTGGTTAGGAATAGACATTGCCAAGTTCCTACGACGCGTCCTGAAGAAGTTTTAAATGTTCGAAGATCTGAGTTGGGATAGTTATTTTGCGTATGTGACTGCCTTTCCAAAATCTCCCGAAGGGAGGTCGTTGCGTTCAACGTTTCGGTGACGGTGGTTTCGATTAGGCCTTCAAATCTCGAAGGTACGTTATAAAACTTCTCAATCAAAATGTCAGGAGCTCCATCTCTTTGCTTCTCAGCGTAGTAACGCAGCTGAAGCGAGCGACCTATACCACCGATGTCACTCACATTTTTTCCAGTCACTACATCTATGTGATTGTGCCAGACTAGACAATCATCGGGGAGAGTTAAGATCTCAGTAATGCGCAGGCCAGTCAGGATAAGGAGTCTAAATACAGAAAAGATAATGCCATCATTAAACGTTGTCGGCACCTCTTGGAAGACGATTCGCGTCAACTCGAACAAAGCATGTTTGTCCGGAAGTTTGTGTCCGGTGGTTCGGGTATTGAGACCGGGTAAGAGTTCAGTTTTCGGTTTTGATTCCACTGATGGTTTGACTGGGCAATGCTCAGACAATAAGTTTTCATCAATAATTTTCGCCACCACGCTAAAGTCCCGTTTTGCTTTGTCACTCCAAGACTTAAGCGAAAGTAGAGCCTCGAAATGCTCACGCGAGACTTTATAAGGAGGTATTGTGGTGCAAGAAAACAATCGCTTAGCAGCTTTCGCAATGACTTGGGCATTATCTGCTGTCCGTCCACTCAGACAGCGGGTAGCTATGATCGCCTTGATAAAGTCTTGGACGGAGTCTGACAAAACCGCGCCCACGGGCAAGCGCGCCAATGGCCATTGTGCGTTGATCGCGAGCTCACGCACTTGGTCATCTATTCCGAATCCCACTGTTCCAGGTGCAAACCTGTCGTGGCTACCGTTTAACACTCTCAAGTCCCAATCACTACCTTCAATCGGCTTGCCTTTATCATCCATAGGTATACCCCACTGCAGCCCTTTTGCCTCGACTGCTTGGCGTATGTTATCGACAAATAGTTGAAATTGCTGGGGACGGAGTTCGCCAGGGGCGGAAAGTTGAAACACAGTCATTATTGCTTCCTCAGATGCAATTCTTCGATTGCATCCAACGCTTGCTGAGCGCCCGAGAGTGCGCGGGTGAGTTGGAGGTAGGCCGGATTTTCTGGCCGGACACCGCGCGCCAAATATACTCGAACTTGCTGGCGCATTCCTTCTACGGCATCTCTATGGGCATCCCTATCCAATGAAGGCATGAACTTCGCGCAGCCGTAGCACGAGGTTACTGGGTTGTAATTACAGTGGCTTTGGCCAGACCTACAGAGTCCGATACCTCCCACTAAACTCTCGCCAACAATCCCGCCAATTTGTTGGTCTTCATCAGAATTAAGCATCTCTTCAAGAGTCACGAATTTTCTGTAAGCAATGCCGTGTATTTTATTGTAGAGTTTGGAAGCTCCCAGGGCTGAGTTAATGAGCTGCGTTTGCTGCAAGCTGGCACGAACATAAACTGCAGCGCTTGCTATACCTGTATGCCCTAAGAACTGTTGGATGCTTTCGCGTGTGTGTCCGGCATCTGCTAACGCCTGAGCGGCTGTATGTCGAAGGTGCGGCGCGGTACATGTAAGTTCCACATTAAATAATTTGCACAGGGTTTTCGCGCGGTACCACAGCAACGAAGAAGTAGATGTGTCGAAGAGTCGTGATCTCCCTGAATTTACCGCGATTGTATGGAGTCGAGCGATTATGGGAACCCATTCTGGTTTGATCTGACGGACTATTTCAAATGTCTCACCGTTTTTTTGTTTGGCCGCATGGAAAGATGCGACGCAGGCAGTCTCGTTCGATGCGTCTTTAAAAAATCTAACGTGTTGCACGTTGAGGCATAAAACCTGAATTGGCCGGACACCATGCTGATATATAAGTAACAGTGCGGCAGCCCCTTCGAGCTGTATTGTCGAAAGATCTGTAATGCACGCGGCAGCATCCAGTGCTTTGATAATGCCTGCGTGTAGATGTACGTTGATAAGGTGCTGCCGAGTCTCAATGTTACCCGTGTGTCTGGCGACTTCAGAGTTCGCTCGAGTATCCAGGCTATTAACTACCGGTGTCGCCCGACCACTCCAGTGGCCTACATTTGCTGTGCACGCTAGCTTGAGGACATTTTTGTATGTACCGGCAAGTGGGATTGTGTCAACATACTCGTCCCATGTTGCTTTTATATTTTCAGGTCGGGTGTGAAGGAGCGCTACGACAATATCCCACTTCTGTACTAGCAGACGTCCCGTCCGATGGAGTGTACCTGGGCTAGACCGGCCACTGATTAGTAAGGCTAGTCTTCTCTGGAGCGAACCAGTGCTACCGCTAGCGAAAACGATTGATTCTACGTTGCCCTTGTAACTAAACCGCCAAGTGTCTTCTTCTGAGTGAATTATATAGTTAGTGTCGGTGTACTTGTCATATATGGGAAGCGTTGTTGGTGCAACTGGCCATGCCCAATCAAGTACTGAACCATATCCGTCACCCCCAGAATGAGCCGTAGTAGGATTCTTTGTTTGGTCAGGTATCGAATTCATGGCGTGAGCCCCCGCAGAATGCTCGTCCTGGTATCAAAGAGTTGGCCCCATATACGTAGCAAGTCTTCTTGAATCGCTGCACGTGCATAGTGCTCAGGCATAGACGATTGCGCGGACCATCCGAAGAAAGCGCGTAAGCGCTGGAATGTGAGATCTCTGTTTGGCTCATGAGCCATGAACATGGAGTATCTGGCGGTGGCACAGGTATGCCTGAGATCATGTGGCGATATTCTTCCTTTACCACCGCTGCGCTCGGTAAATCGAGAAAGCAATTCTGAAGAAATAGCGCTTGAGAGTTTGGTGAAAACCTTGGTTATTGCCTCAGCAGAAAGAGGCGCACCATTCATGGCTGTAAGTAGAAGACCATGCTCCTTCCCGTTGTGTCGGTATTCCGATACGTACTGCTCAAAGAGAAAAGCAAGGTCTGCCGATATTGGCACCTGCCGATGCGAATGCTCTGTCTTCATGCTTGGCGAGCTAGAGCGTGGGTCATGCTCTGTAGTCGTTGTTACGTCAAGCCAATAGACGACTTCGCATGTTTCTAAATCTACGTCGGATTTGAGCGAGCCACACTCCAGCAACATCAACTCGCCTCGACGCAATCCAGCGAGAAGTAAAAGGTTAACGATTAGCCAGTTTCTTGTCTGAACGAGTTCATCATGAAATGGATTGCGATCGGATCCCGGGTTTGCAACATCCAGTAAATCAATCAGTGTACCTACAGGAATCGCGCGAATGAAACGGAAACGACCTCGGTGGGGTTTTCGAATCCTCCCCATAGCCCCTAAGGTCGAGGACAATGAACGCCATGCCTGACTCGATGGCGCTCGTTGTCGTGAGAGGTGCCGAACAAATTCGCGTACTGCATCCCAGCGCTGCACAGCAGTTGTTGTGTAGTCCGGAGTTGAAGTGAGTTCCAAGTAAAACGCTTCGACAAGTTTCTGGGTAGATACAGCATCACGATGGCTGACTGCGAAATCGAAGGAATCGAGCCCAAATCGGTCATCACAGAAAGAGTAGAAGGCGTCAATGTGTCGAAGCTTTGTCTTGCGCGTATTCACGGCGAGAGCATGTCCTTGAGTAGACAATGACCAAGCTGTCGCCCAGTACCGAGGCAGCATGCGATGAGGGTCTACGATGACAAAGTTCGGTAATGCGTCTGTGTGAATAATCATGAAATGCAACGCTCAATAGGTACAGTTTAGTATTACGGCTCCCATCCAAGAAACTTGAATCGCAACGGTTGTACAGGTGCCTATTGAAGTTCGACGGCTACCGCATCATGGCGCGTATCGACCATGACGAGGTCAAGCTCTTCACTCGCAACGGCCACGACTGGACCCACAAGCTGCCCGACCAGGCCAAGGCGCTGGCGGGGCTGGGCCTGGAATCGGCCTGGCTCGACGGTGAAATGGTGGTGGCCGACGAGCAAGGCGTACCGGATTTCCAGGCCTTGCAAAATGCCTTCGAAGCGGGCCGCAGTGGGAATATCCTCTACTACCTGTTTGATTTGCCCTATCTCAATGGCGTGGACCTGCGCGAAGTGCCCGTCGAGGAGCGCAGGGCGGCGCTCTCGACCGTGCTCAAAACCAGCAAAGACCCATTGCTGCGCTTCTCCGACGCCTTTGGCGAAGACCCGGAAGCCCTGCTCAATAGCGCCTGCCAGATGCAAATGGAAGGCCTCATCGGCAAACGCCTGGGGTCGCCCTATGTATCGCGGCGCAGCAGTGACTGGGTCAAACTCAAATGCAAGCATCGACAGGAATTCGTCATCGTCGGCTTCACCGACCCCAAAGGTTCACGCAGTGCCTTCGGTGCGTTGCTCTTGGGGTTGCACGACCGCGACAGCGGTGAGTTGCGATACGCAGGCAAGGTCGGCACCGGGTTCACCGAGGCAACGCTCAACAGCATTCATCAACAACTCAAGCCCTTGCAGACGAAAAAAGCCGCCGTGGTCAACCCGCCCAGCGGTGCCGAGTTCAAGGCTGTGCATTGGCTCAAACCCAGCCTGCTGGCGGAAGTGGCCTTTGCCGAAATGACCAAGGACGGTTCGGTGCGCCATGCGGTGTTCCATGGTCTGCGCGATGACAAGCCCGCCAAAGACATTACCGAGGAGCGACCGACTGCCGTGAAAACTACCCCCGCGAAAAAAACCGTCGCCAAACCGACGACCTCGAAGAAGAAAGTCGAACCAGCACCCTCTCAAGTCGGTCTTGAGCAGGGCAAGGTACGCATCACCCACCCCGACCGGGTGATCGACGCCAGCACGGGCGCGACCAAAGTGCAGCTGGCGCAGTACTACGCCAGTGTTGCCGAATGGATTCTGCCTCAGCTCAAGGACCGACCCGTGGCGCTGGTGCGTGCACCGGATGGCATCGCTGGCGAACTGTTTTTCCAGAAAAACGCCGAACGCCTGGCGATCCCCGGCATCACTACCCTCGACCAGCAACTCACAGGCCAGCCGATGATGGTGATCAACAACGCCGAAGCCTTGATTGGTGCGGTGCAGATGAGCACGGTCGAGCTGCACACCTGGAACGCCACCACCGACAACCTCGACAAACCCGACCGCTTCGTCCTCGACCTCGACCCGGACCCGGCGCTGCCATGGAAGCGCATGGTCGAGGCCACTCAGTTGACCCTGACGGTGCTCGACGAACTGGGGCTCAAGGCGTTCCTCAAGACCAGCGGCGGCAAGGGTATCCACCTGGTAGTGCCGCTGACTCGCAAGCACGGCTGGGATGAGGTCAAGGACTTCAGCCACGCCATTGTCAGCCACATGGCCAAGATGCTGCCGGAGCGTTTTTCTGCTGTTTCGGGGCCGAAGAACCGGGTAGGGCGGATTTTCATCGACTACCTGCGTAACGGCTTGGGCGCCACGACCATCTGCGCCTACGCCGTGCGTACCCGCGAAGGATTGCCGGTGTCGATGCCGATTTTTCGGGAAGAAGTCCCTACGCTCAAGGGCGGCAACCAGTGGAACATCCACAACGCGCATGAACGCCTGGCCGAAGTGGGCGATGAGCCTTGGGCGGACCTGAAGAAAACCCGGCAGACGATTACAGCCGAGATGCGACGGCGAGTGGGAATGAAGTAGGAGCTGCCGCAGGCTGCGATCTTTTGATCTTGAAAAAACAGAATCAAAAGATCGCAGCCTGCGGCAGCGCCTACAGCACTTGCGTTATTTTATGAAGGCCTGGAAGTCGCTACCCAACTTGTCGATCGCCGCCTTGAAATCCTGCGCGGTGATTTTCTGGCTTTCGTTTGACAGCTGTTTGCCGAACACCTTGCGCACCACCTTGGCCACGGTCTGGTTGCTTTTCGCGTCGATGAACTCTGCTTCGATAAACAGTTCGGTGTCCTGGTCCCGATGACCGGTGGCGGCCTGTGTCGCACCGACGACGGCGGCGATGGGCACTACCTCATACCATTTCATCCCTTCGTTGGAAGCGCTCACACCGGTGATGGCGGCGCGCATGACCAGGGTTTTCGCTCCCTTGGGTGCGGCGCTTGGACTGGAAACCACGCGGTACTTCTGCCCCAGTGTCGACTTGGCTTTGCTGGTCATGTAGTTCTGGATGTCATTGAGGGTCTGCTGGTTGACCCGCTCGTTGGGCTTGGGGGCCGGGTAGAGCTCCAGGCGGTTGAACGCCACCGTGTCATAGGCGTCGGGGTTCCACGATGGGCTGACCCAGCGCATCGCCGTGCCACCGCTGGGCGTCTCGACTTCCTGAAGGTTGTTGTAGTTGGACAGGTAGCCGGAGTACTGCTCCCGCTCGGTGACTTTCGAGGTACAACCGCCGAGCAGAAGCCCGGCCAAGGCAGTTCCGACAAGCAATTTACGGGACAGGTTCATAGTGCGGTGTGCTCCTTGGATAATTCGTCTAAGCGTAGTCAGATAATCAGAAACGCCAAGTCATGTTCCCGGTCACGGCTTGAATCCAGGTATTGTCGAATTGACCGGAAATTCTATTGCGAGACAGGTCCTTGCTCTGGTCAACCGGCATGTCGCCCATCCAGACCATGGCCCAACTGAGGTTGACGTCGGTGTCTTTGTTCAGCGCATAGGTGGCGCCCGTCGCAATGCGCCAGGATTCGGCCATGGGCACGATCACCGAACGCTTGCTGTCGGACACGGCACTGCTGTCGTAAGCCACGCCGACGTTCCACAGCCACTGCTCGGTGGCCTGGTATTGCGCGCCGAGTGACAGGTGCCAGGTGTCCTTGAAACCGGCGTCGATGTTGGTGGATCGGGCATCGTTTGCCGAGGTGTCGACCTGGACGCCGATATCGCCGAATTCCGACCAGTCCTGCCAGTTGATCGAGGCCAGCAGCGCCCATTGCCGGTCCAGTTGCTGGAACAGGCTCAGGGTCACGGTTTGCGGCACGGTGATATCAAGTTCGGTGTTGGTATCATCCAGGCGTTGCAGTAGTGGTCCGTTTCCCTTGATGTCCAGCCCGTCCTCGAACTCCAGGTCGACCTTGCTGGTGTAGGTCAGGCCAATGCGGGTACCAGGTTGCGGGACGTAGATTACCCCGACGTTGGCGCCGAAGCCCCAATCCTTGTCCTTGTATTTGAACTGGCCGTCGCCGCGTTCGGTGAAGCCGAAGGGCGAGCGGTCAATCGCGGTCTGGGCCTGGAGCATGCCGTACATGGCTTTGACGCCGACACCCACCGACCACTGATCGTTGAAGCGGTACGCCACGCTGGGCACCAGCGACAGGCCGAGCAGGCTGGAATTCTGCGAAAAGTAGCGCCCCGACCAGTCATTGTCGTAATTGACCGCCAACCCGAAGTCGCCGTACTGGCCGAACCCCACGCTCCAGTGGTCGTCCAGTTCATGGCTGACGAAAAAACTGCCACCGGGCAACGGGTCAAGGGCGTTGCCGCTGCCACTGCCGGAGACGTTGGTGCTGTCGTCGCGATCGAACGAAATATCACCGTAGAGCACCTGCAAGCCGGCGGTGATCTGCGTGCCTGGCAAGTAGCTCATGCCCGCCGGGTTGCTGGCGATGGTGGAAGGGCCCTGGGCCCGGGCGGCGGCGCCGGCGTTGGCCAGGCCGACGTTATCGGTGCCGACTTCGTATAGCATGATGCCGCCAGCCTGTACCTGCTGGCAGCACAGAGCGAGCAATGAGACGGCGGGTAGGGCGCAATTTTTCAGCTGCATGGGGTCACCTTTGTGCATTCCCATTACGGACACCGGTGGCTGTCGCCATCGACCGGTGTCAACTCCCCTGAGAGCAGTCAACTGACTGCCATGAAATTTGTTTCCCACGCGAAAGAGCGTAGGTAGGTCTCGAGAAATATCCAGTAATTAGTGAGTTAAAACCGATAGTTCACGCTAAGGCTCAAGGAGCGTTTCCAGGGGGCTCAACGCGTTCTGCCGCATCGCTTCGAATCGAGGCGGCGAGCAGGTCTCGCCGCCTCGAGACCATTACCTGCCGGCAGCGGCTGCCAGCAACGGGGCTATCTGTTCGTCAGTCAGTGCCGCCTGGACCTCCATGGTCATCAGGTCGCTCCATTGCAGTACCCACTTCTGGATCGGTACCGGATCATTGGCCTCGGCCACGCCAAAACCGGCTGCGCCACCCACGGCGTGCCAGCGTCCGAGCATCTTGACGCCTTCCGGTGGCGCGCCACCGGTCTTGAGAAAGCGCTCGATCGCGCTGTTGCGATTGGCCGAACTGATTTTCCAGCTGACGATGAACAACATCTGCCACCTCCTTCCAGGGATTGGCACCTGCCTGTCTTCGCGCACCGGGTTGGCGCCGGGACCTCGGTCACGTTTGCCTTGCCAGTGTCATCCTGTCTGGCCTGAAACGATTGCTCCCTGCAGAAGGCATAGCAGCGCCACGCACTTCACGTACGACCGCCGATCCTCTTTTACAGGGGGTGTATGGCAGCTGTCTCAGCGCTGAAACAGACGATCAGGTGTCACGCAACAGGTCGTTGGCGTTGAGCAGCTCGAAGGCGATTTGCGGGCGCTTCTCCATGGCCCGGCGAATCGCCGCCGGGATCGCTGCCCGGGTCTTGCGGCATAGTCCTGGCAGTTCGTCGATGTGAATGCCGATGCCGCGCATGGTCCGCACTTCATTGAAACCGGGAGCGATGTTCACGCGAATGCCCAACTGCTCGAACATCCGCCGTTGCAGGTGTTCGAGGTCCTGGAGGCTTTGCAGGTTTTCCAGGCGTTCGACAAGGCGTTTTTCTTCCGCGCGGGTCAGGAACAGGATGCGCACATCCGCACCCGGTGTTTCCAGCAGCGGGTCACGCCCGCAGTCGCAGGCGCCGGGCGGGCAGGGTTGGCGGATCGGGGCAGAGGTGATCATGGGATTCAATCATAGAGCGCAGTGATCGAATTTGCCCATAGGTAATGTGATCCCTGTAGGAGCGAGCCTGCTCCGGGCGGCGTTCCGACGATGGACGTCAACGATGACGCGGGCTGTCTGGATGCCCGCGTTGTCTGGACGTTATTCGCGAGCATGCTCGCTCCTACAGGGGGGTTGCGGGTCCCTGTTATTTCAGTACCAGCATCCGATAAACCCCGGCCTCGGCTTCGATCCCGTGGGTGTCATGGGTGAACCCCGGGAAGGACCTGTCGAAGGCTTCCAGTGCCTTGAGATAGGCCAGCAGCGGCCCGTCGGCAGCCCCGGCGTTCTCACCCGGCATCAGCAAGGGAATGCCCGGCGGATACGGCACGATGCCCGTGGCGGCAATGCGCCCGGCGGCTTGTTCCAGGGTGACCAGTTCGATGTCGTTGCGCACCAGTTTCTCGTAGGCCTCCACCGGGCTGAAGACGGCTTGCGGTAGCGTGCCGAACGCCTGGGCCATGGCCGAGGTGGTCTTGTGTAACTTCATGGCGGCGAAGATTTCGTCCGCCAGGTCCTTCAGGCCCATGCCGGCGTAACGGGTCTGGTTACCGGCCAGCAGGTCAGGCAGGCACAGCTCCAGTTCGACGTTGTCGTCATAGTCGCGCTTGAAGTCCAGCAGCGCGTTGACCAGCGTGCCCCATTTGCCCTTGGTGATGCCGATGGAGAACAGGAACAGGATTGTGAAGTCGGTGGTTTTCTCGACGACGATGCCCTGGCGTCCGAGGTACGCCGTCAGTACACAGGCCGGGATGCCCGTGGCCAGCAGGTTGCCGTCGTCGCCCATGCCAGGGCTGAGCACCGAGACCTTGATCGGGTCGAGCATGCAGTAGCCTTCCTCGATGTCGCCAAAGCCGTGCCACACCTCGTTGGGGTGCAGGACCCAGCATTTGGGCTCGGTCTTGAGCAGCAGCGGATCGACTTCGTGGAACGGCACCGTGGCATTGCCCACTTGCACGGTGGGCGGCTGCCAGCAGGTGAAGAACCAGTCGTCCTTGCTCGACATCTCGTGGTGCATGCGTGAGATGACCTGGCGGAAAGACACGGCTTCTTCTATGGATTCGCTGGTGAGGATCTGCCCGCTGGGCGCTTCCATCATCGCCGAGCTGACATCGCAGGAGGCCATGATCGCGTAGTTGGGCGAGGTCGAGGCGTGCATCATGTACGACTCGTTGAAGCGTCCGTGCTCGATCGGGTTACGGCCGTTGCGCACGTGAATCATCGAGGCCTGCGACAGGGCCGCCAGCAACTTGTGGGTCGACTGGGTGGCGAATACGGTCGGCTTCGAAGCATCGTGGTCGTCCGGGCTGCCGTGCATGGCGTGGCGGTCTTGGTACAGCGGGTTGAAGCGCGCATAACCGTACCAGGCTTCGTCGAAATGCAGGCGGTCGACACTCTGGCCCAGCAGTTCTTCGACGCGGGTGACGTTGTAGGTCAGGCCGTCGTAGGTGGAGTTGGTGATGATCGCGTGGACCGGCGTCGGATCGATGCCTTCCTTGACCAGTGGGTTGTTGGCGATGGCCGCTTTCACGCCCTCGCTGCTCAGGGTTTGCGGGAGGATCGGGCCGATGATGCCGTAGCGGTTACGCGTCGGTACCAGATAGGTCGGCAGCGCCCCCGAAAGGGTCATCGCATGCTCGGCGGACTTGTGGCAATTGCGGTCGCACAGGGCGATCTGGTTACGCGTGACGCTGGCCATGAGGATCACGCGGTTGGACATCGACGAACCGTTGGTCACGTAATACGTGCGATGGGCACCGAACACCTTGGCCGCATAGCGCTCGCCCTGGCCGATGGGGCCACTGTGATCGAGCAGCGAACCGAGTTCACCGACCGAGATCGACAGGTCGGAACGCAGCAGGTTTTCCCCGAAGAACTCGTAGAACGCCCGTCCCGCCGTGCTTTTCAGAAATGCCGTGCCACCGGCATGACCGGGGGTGTGCCAGGAATATTCATAGGACCGGGCAAACTTCACCAGTGCGCCGAACATGGGCGGCAGGGCGGCCTGGCGATAGCGTTCGATGGCCGCCAGGATACGTCCGCTGAGGAAGCGGCTGGTGTCTTCCGGCAGCCAGATGAAGTCGTCGGCGTGTTGCATGACCAGGAGCGGAATGCTCGACGCGGTAGTGCGGTCGCTGATCAGGAACACCGGCACGCGCGTGTTGCGCTCGCGCAGCTTGACCAGCAACTTGATGCAGTCGTCGTGACCTTCGCTGGTGTCCATTTCCCAGCTGATCAGCACGCATTGAACGGCCGGGTCCGAACGCAGGATCGACGCGGCATCGCTGAGGCTTTCCGAGGCCAGTACGCTGACGCCACGTCCCTCTACGTCACTGACCAATTGAGTCAGGGCGCGACCAAACACCGTGCGCTTGTCCGCTGGGTTGCTGACCACCAGCGCGAGCATCCCGAGTGAGTGTTTATATTCCGTCATGCGTGAATCTCCAGAGTGGCTTTTTTCAGGCTATTCACCGGCACCGGTTGGCCAGTGATGTGCTGCGCGCTGACTGTTTGTGTCGGCACGCTGTTGTTGAGTGCTTCAAGGCGAATCAGGCGGTTGTTGACGAAACCGAACAGGGTGTAGCCGAAAATGGTCGCCACACCGCCGAGCATCAGCGCCTGTTCGCCGGAACTATAGAGCGCCAGGTAGCTGTAGGCCGCCGCCACCCAGGCAATGATGTTGGTAGCCAGCGCCTTGCCGGCGGGTACGTTGGAGACCTTTTGCATGGTCATCAACGCGGCCATGGAGAGGATGTACGGCACCAGGTTGGTGACCACCGCGAGGTTGACCAGGGTGTCGAACTGTTTACTGAGGTCCGGGCTGATGGTGAGGAAACCCAGGGCCGTCTGCGCCGCCAGCAGCACCAGCATGCCGACGATGGGCGTCCCGGCCTTGTTGGCCTTGGCGAAGATCGACAGGAAGTAACCGGTGTCCGCCGAGCTCTTGTAGACCTGGGCAATGGTGAACTGCCAACCCAGCAGCGAGCCGATGCAGGCCAATACCATCGCGGCCATCACAATGTCGCCAACCAGTGGGGTGAACATCTTCGCGAAGACCAGGCCGAACGGTGCGGTGGAGGCGGCCAGTTCCGGGTTATCGACGATGCCGGCAATCACGTTGGTGGAAACGATGTAGATCACTGCCGCACCCAGGGTGCCGCCGAGCACCGCAATCGGTACGTTCTTCTCGGGGTTTTCCACCGCATCGGTGTTGGCACATGCTGACTCAAGGCCCAGGAATGCCCACAAGGTGATCGCCACCGAGGCCCCCGCGGCGTCGTACCAGGCCATGTTGTGCGGGTTCCAGCCGGCGGCATACACGCTGCTGTCGAACCAGAACCAGCCAATGGTCGACACCAGCACTACCGGCGCAATCACGCCCCATACGGTGACTGCGCCAATGCGACCAGTAATTCGCGCACCGCCAAAGTTGGCGAACGTGGTGATCCACAGTAATGCGATGGTCGCCAGGCCCACTTGCAGTGAGTCCAGTTCAATGTGGAACAGTTCCTGGATGTAGCCGACCGCGGTAATGCTGATCGCCACGTTGGCAATCAGCAACGAGAGACCATAGGTGTAGTTGGTGATGTAGTTACCGGCCTTGCCGAAGGTGTATTCGGCATATCCCCCCATGCCGCCGGTTTTTCGACTGAGCATCCCACATCGCGCAAAGGCGTAGGCCAATGCCAGTGAACCGGTGGCTGTAATCAACCAGGAAAGAATTGAAATCGACCCGACTTCCGCCAGTTTCGACGGTAGTAGCACAATGCCTGAGCCCAACATGTTGACCGCGGTCAACATCGTCAGTTGCCCCACACTCATTTTCTTTGCGACTGACATTCCGTTGCCTCATTAGTTGGCGGTGAGAGCTTAGCTATAGCAAAGTTTTGAAATGTCGCAAGAAAATGACTTTCGGTTACTGACGCAAGTCAATCAATTGAATAGAAGGCATTATGCTGGCCCCCAGATTTCTCGCGTGTTGCCAGAATCGCTTTATTTTCAGGCGGTTAGGTGGAATGCAAATGCGCAATGTCTGGGTCGCGCTGATCTCTTTCAGCGTTGCGGGTCTTACAGTTTCTGCCCAGGCCAGGGAACTAAAGCCCGGTGATACTTATATATGCAGTTGGGGTGCAGGGACGGCGGCAAGAGCCCAGGAACTCAAGTTGTCCGGGGTTTCGCTGTATGCGGCACGGCAAAAAATCCAGGCGTACAAGTTTGCCAAGCCATGGATGCGGATGATGGCAATGGGCATTACCGAACAAACTTATGACAGCCCGACACGGCTCAAGCCGGCGGCGGTCCGGCAGAGTTTTTATGACGATTGTGTGAAGTACAAGTTGGCGAGTAGGCGCGAGCATGCTCGCGAAAAACTTTAGAACACCGCGGGGTGTCAAGCTCCCCGCGTAATCGTGGACCTTCATCGCGAGCCTGCTCGCGCCTGCAAAGTTTGCGTGTTGCAGGAGGGCCTTTGTCGGATCGGGCGCTGGGTCGGGCACCGCCGTCTATATTGAATGCCTGGCACCAAGCCGGAAGACTGATTCACCTGACAATGCATAAACCTCAATTCAATCAGGAGATCATCATGACCCAGCTCGACAAAGTCCTGTACACCGCAAAAACCCATACCACCGGCGGCCGGGACGGCGCCTCGCGCAGTTCCGACGGCATTCTGGACATCAAGCTGTCGTCTCCGGGCGCAGGCGGCGGTGGCACTAATCCGGAGCAGTTGTTCGCCGCCGGTTGGTCAGCCTGCTTCATTGGCGCGATGGGCGTGGCTGCCAAAGAACTGAAAGTGGCATTGCCCAAGGACGTGGCCGTCGATGCCGAGGTGGACTTGGGTACCAATGAAGGCGGCTATCTTCTGCAGGCCCGGCTGAATGTGAGCCTGCCGGGGCTGGACCGCGAAACCGCACAGAAACTGGTCGACACCGGGCACAAGTATTGCCCGTACTCCAAGGCCACCCGCAACAACATCAACGTGACATTGAAGTTGGTCTGATTTTAGATATAAAACGCGCTTGGCGACTGCTTGGAGAAGCAATGTCGCCAAGACTCAATAAATATTAAATGATCAACAATGGGTTGTTACTGTTGCAATGTTTGGAGGCTAAGTTGACCCGGAGAGCACAGGGGTCTTTCTGTGCCCGGGATGCTTGAAATCGACAAGCCCTGAAAATAGTATGACTGTTTGTTGGCGGGCGATATCAATCAGCCCTCTCGCGATTGACCCCGTTTTTTACTCCACGACAACTAGTGGATCCAATTATAAGTGTCAACGCTCATGTAATCCAACGAACTCAGCTGTCATGGGCCTCAACGCGTAAGTTGATGACCGATCATCCATGTCGGTGGCGTTCGATGCCGCTACCGCCTGTCGGTGCTGTGGTTAAAAAATGAACATTTTCGCGCTGTAGGCCTCAGATCCTGCAGCACGGCATCCATGGCCGGCTCTCGCAATCGAAAAAAAGAAGCGGAATTAGAACCTCAAATGCAATTAATGCAGATGGGGATTTTTTTACCCGAAAATTGAGAGGTAGTAACTAAGTTGTCATCAACTCCCTTACTGATCCAATAGGATATCAATAATAATCTATTGGTCGGTTTTCCTGTATGAGCAAGGTCGAGCGGAAAAGCCTGCTGACTGACCGATCTGTACTGTCGAATAAGGTGGAGAGATACCCGTGACGATAAATACAATTATGAGCCTGATCGAACATAAAGAATTCATGGAGTTTTTACGGCTGGGCGTTGTTTACGTTCATTTGCTCGCCTGTTGTGTGGCGATAGGTTTGGTGTTGACCAGTGATATTGCAATGGTCAGGGATATATTGAAGCGCACAATGTTCACTGAACATGACAATGCGCACATGGAAAGTCTTCAGAAGTCTGTCGTGGTTGCGTTGATCTGTCTATGGGTGACAGGCACTGCCATCATCGGCATCGACTACCTCGACAAAGGCCTGGAGTACTTCATGAATCCGAAGCTTCACGCCAAGGTGATCATTGTCGTGCTGCTGACCTATAACGGCATCCTGCTGCACCGACTCGTATTGCCGGCTCTGCAAAAGGCAGGCTCCTTGCTCGACCTCGAATTCAGCGCCCGAATGCTTGCCCTGTTTTGTGGGGCACTATCGGCGGTGTCGTGGCTGTACGCCGCCATGCTCGGCGTCGGCCGTCCTTTGGCCTGGAAATACTCGCTCTCCGATCTGTTGATGGCATACCCGGTTCTGATCATGCTCGGCTTCTTGACGATGCTGGCGCTGACTCAGCGAGCCAAGCGCCACAACACGTCCATCGCGCCGCAATGGGCGACGGCCGGCACGCATTGACAGGGTGATGCGCGAGCGCCTGGCGCGTTGGCGCAGAAGTGGAAAAAGGTCCTGGCGCCATATTTTGCGGAGTAATGTCGCCAGGACCTGAAAGCATCCGCCGCACAGGCCATGTGTCACAACCCCGACAGGGAGTTCGTGGGGCGCCAAGGGGCACCCTTGGGCCTGCTGTGCATCGGGGCGATGCTGGCCGGCCTCATCGGGCTCAAACGGTTGCAGTCGAATCCAGGCTCGATCTTCGTTGACAGGCAGGCTCGCCGGCGGAGATGGCCTTGAGTGAGTGTGTTTTTTGCCGCTGTGCACCTGCAACGACAGGGGCTAGACTGCCGCGATAAAACCAAAATAACGACGTGACCTGCCTTGTATGAAAATCCACCCGTTACCCCCCCTCAACAGCTTGGTCGCGTTTGAAGCGGCAGCGCGCCATTTGAGTTTTACCCTGGCGGCACAAGAATTGAACGTCACCCAAGGGGCAATCAGTCGACAAGTCCGCCTGCTTGAAGACTACTTGGGCAAGGTCCTGTTCGAACGCACCACCCGCACGATTCACCTGAGCCCGGCAGCCAGCCAATACTACGAGACGGTCCGTGCGTCACTGCTGCAGGTTGCCCAGGCTACCGGTGAAATTCGCCATTGGCAGGGCGCCGAGCAGGTGACGGTCGCCACCAGTACGGCGATGGCTTCACTGTGGCTGTTGCCAAAAGTGAGTGAGTTTCAACGCGAGAACGAAGAGATCGATCTTCGAATCATCGCCCATGACCAGGTCAAGGATTTCTCTCGCCTCGATTGTGACCTGGCCTTGTATTACTGCCGGACACCGCCCAGGGACATGCAGGTCACGCCGTTGTTTTCCGAAGAGGTGTTCCCGGTGTGCAGCCCCGCTTACCTGGCCAGGCATCCGGCCTTGAACAAGCCCGAGGACCTTGCTGCCTGCACCTGGTTGTTCCTCGACGACCCCCAGCGTGACTGGATTGGCTGGCCCGAATGGTTCCGCAACCTGGGCCTGAAAAGCGTCGAACCCAAACGCCGGATCAATATCAATAGCTATTCGATGCTGATCCAGTCTGCTATCAGCGGACAGGGTATCGCGCTGGCCTGGTCCAACCTGGTCGACGATTACCTACATACGGGGGCCTTGGTGCGACCGCTCGACACGGTTTTGTGCACCGATGCGCAGTTCTGCTTGCTGGAGCCCTTGGCGCGTGGCGGTATGCGGCAAAGTGTAAAACGCTTTCGCAGTTGGCTGATGAATCAACTTCCAGCGCCGCAGGACACCAAGTAACGAAGTGGTCATGGCTAATCGTCAGTCGAACTGAATCACCTTCAGTTTTAATCCCTCGAACCCTCGGTATTTTCAATGCCGAGCGGCCACATTGCATGCGCTGACTTCCTGATTATTTATGACAGAAAGTCATGAATGGCGCCGGAAATATCGTTTGTCGAGCCCCCCTCTGTTTTCCCAAACTTGCTGCCAGCGGACCTTGGCCCATGTGCCTGCCGACCCTTCAATACCGTGCCCAGCAGGGGAGAACAATAATGAGCAGCATCCAGCAAATTCCTGTGCATCAACTTGAAACCGTCCTTAATCCGATTCATGAAGCGACCGGCCTCGGCAACGAGTTCTACACCGAACAACGCTACTTCGAGCTCGAGCGCGATCAGGTCATGGGTAAAACCTGGGCGTGTGTCGGTTTCGCCAGCGACCTGGGCAAGGCCGGTTCGGTCAAGCCTGTCGATTTCATGGGGTTGCCGTTGCTGCTGATGCGCAACCGTGAAGGCCTGGTGCAGGTGTTCCATAACGTTTGCAGCCACCGCGGCATGAAGCTGGTGGAGGAGGCCGGTGAGGTACAAGGCGTCATCCGTTGCCCTTACCATTCCTGGACCTACGACCTCAACGGCGGCCTGCGTGGCACGCCCCATGTCGGCGGCATCGACCAGCACAAGGACGAACGCTTCGCCTGTGAAAAACATGGCCTGAAAGCCATCCGCAGCGCGATCTGGATGGACATGGTGTTCATCAACCTGTCCGGTGAAGCACAACCGCTCGAGGACATGCTGGCGCCCCTGACCCAACGCTGGACGCAGTTTCTCGGCGAAGACGGCATGAGCCTGCTGCGCCGCCGCCCTGGCCATGACGCCACGACGCTGGACATCAACTGCAACTGGAAGCTGGCGGTCGAGAATTACTGCGAGGCCTATCACCTGCCGTGGGTGCACCCGAGCCTGAACTCGTACTCGCGCCTGGAAGACCACTACAACATCATTTTCGACCAGCACTTCGCCGGCCAGGGCAGCTACGCCTACAACCTGTCGGACGTCGCCGGCACGCATTTGCCGAAATTTCCCGCCTGGCCGCTGGATCGCCTGCGCAACGCCGAGTATGTCGCGTTCTTCCCTAACGTCCTGCTCGGCATCCAGGCTGACCATGCCTTCGCCATGCAGCTGGAGCCGGTTTCGCCGGGACGCACGATCGAACATTTGCGCCTGTTCTATGTGGGCGACGACGCCGCCACCAGCGAGGAGTTCAGCGCTTGCCGCGAGGCGATCCTGGAGTCCTGGAAAGTGGTGTTCGCTGAAGACATCAGCTCGGTCGAAGGCATGCAGAAAGGCCGTCATTCCCCAGGCTACAGGGGTGGGGCGTTCTCTCCGGAAATGGACATTCCGACGCATTTCTTCCACCAGTGGGCCGCCCGTCAACTGCTCGCCACCACGCCGTCTGCCTGAGGAGGTTGTCCCATGTATCCGATAGCCTCTCACTGGCTCAATTACATCGACGGTCAATGGTGCGACAGCGCCCAGCGCCTGGCGGTCAACAACCCCGGTACGGCGGAGCCGCTCGCGACCATCGCCCAGGCCACCGTCGACGATGCCGAGCGCGCATTGCTGGCTGCCCGCCGCTGTGCCGACAGCGGTGAGTTGAACCGTGTGCGTCCGGCGCAGCGCGTCACCTGGTTGCTGCGCATTGCCGAGGAAATTCGCGCCGTGGCCGATGAGGGCGCCTGGGTGCTGTGCCAGGAAAACGGCAAGCGCCTGAGCGATGCCCGGGACGAGTTCATCGAGGCGGCGCGCTACTTCGAGTATTACGCCGGCATGGCCGACAAGATCGAGGGCACGTCGATCCCGTTGGGCAATGGCTACATGGACTTTACCCTGTACGACCCGATGGGCGTTTCGGCACAGATCGTTCCGTGGAACTTCCCGGTGTCGATCTGCGCCCGTTCGCTGGCGCCGGCCCTGGCGGCGGGCAATGCGGTGGTCATCAAGTCCCCCGAGCTTTCACCGCTGGGCATGTGCGTACTAATCCGCGCTATTGCCAAGGCCGGCTTGCCCGACGGTGCGGTCAACCTGATTTGCGGCCGCGGCCGCGAAGTCGGCGCGTATCTGGTCAGCCATCGTGCTGTCGACCAGATCGTGTTCACCGGTTCTGTACCAACGGGCCAGTCGATCCTGCGCGATGCCGCGCAGCATGCGATTCCCAGTGTAATGGAGCTGGGCGGCAAGTCCGCGGCGATCGCCTTTGCAGATGCAAACCGCGAGCAACTGCTGGCCAGCGTCCAGTCGGGCATTTTCTTCAACGCCGGCCAGGTCTGTTCGGCGATGTCGCGCCTGTTGGTGCAACGCGACATTTATGAAGAGGTAGTCGAGGCCGTCGTCGCCATGGCCGAGGGGCTCAGCGTCGGCCTGGGGCAGGACAACGCAGACCTCACCCCCGTGGTCAGCGCCGGGCAACTGGCGGGTATCGAAGCCTTGTGCCGCCGCGCAGTGGAAGACGGCGCGGTGGCGGTCACCGGTGGTGAAGCATTCGCTGACCGGGCCGGGCATTTCATGCGCCCGACCGTGTTCCGCGACGTTACCCCGCAGATGTGCATTGCCCAGGAAGAAGTGTTCGGGCCAGTCCTGGCGATCCTGCCGTTCGACACCGAAGAAGAGGCGATTGCCATCGCCAATGGCACTGAATTCGGCCTGGTGGCCGGCGTGTTCACCCAGGACATCAGCCGCGCCATGCGCTGCACGCGTCGCCTGAAATCCGGCCAGGTGTTCGTCAACGAATGGTATGCCGGTGGCATTGAAACGCCTTTTGGCGGCGTTGGGTTGTCAGGCTTTGGCCGGGAAAAGGGCCAGGAAGCCTTGTACAGCTATGTGCGCACCAAAAACGTGGCGATCCGGGTCGCCGGGGAGTGAGTAGCATGTTCAAGACTTGGCTTTGCATCGTGTGTGGCCTGATTTACGACGAAGCACTGGGATGGCCGCAGGACGGCATCGTCGCCGGCACCCGCTGGGAAGATGTCCCCGAAGACTGGATGTGCCCTGAATGCCACGTGGGCAAGTCTGATTTCGATATGCTCGATATCAGTGAGTACACTCAGGCGGCCACGGTTGCCAGCGTGCCGGTCAGCGCGCCACCGCTGGCTGTTGCCGCGCCGTCGCCACGCCAGCCGATCGTCATCATCGGCAGCGGTTATGCCGGTTACGGCCTGGCCCAGGCGTTGCGCAAGGCCGACCCCAAGGTCGAGATCCGCGTGCTGACCCAGGAGTCCGGTCACCTGTACTCCAAGCCCGCGCTTTCGATCGGGTTGTCCCAGGGCAAGAGCGCCGAAGCCTTGTCCGGCGAAACGCCACTGGCCATCGAGCAGCGTCTGAACCTGCGGGTTTATCCGCACTGCAAGGTGCTGGGCATCGACAGTACGGCACGGCGCCTGCGCACCAGTTTCGGTGACATGGAATACGGCCAGTTGGTCCTCGCCAGCGGTGCGCAACCGATTCGCTTGCCGATCCAGGGCGATACTTCAGCGCTGATCAGCGTCAACAATCTGCAGGACTACCAGGGGTTTCGTGAGCGCCTGGGCGGCGTGCGGCGCGTCGCCATTCTCGGGGACGGCCTGATCGGCTGCGAGTTTGCCAACGATCTGGCCCATAACGGTTTTGACGTCGATGTCATCGGCCTGGGCCGCTGGCCGATGGAGCGCCTGTTGCCCGCCGAGGCCGGGCAGATGCTGCAATATGCGCTGGGTGAACTCGGGGTGCGGTGGCATTTGCAGAACACGCTGCAGGCCATCGACTCCAGTGGGCAGGGCTATCGCCTGACGCTCGCCGATGGTCGCACCCTCGAGGTGGACCTGGTGTTGTCCGCCGTTGGTCTGCGCCCCGACCTGAGCCTGGCCGAGAGCGCCGGCGTGGCGGTTGGACGCGGCATTCAAGTCAACGCCCAGCTGCAAACCTCAGTACCGGGCATCTATGCCCTGGGTGACTGCATCGAGATCGGCGGGCAACTGCTGCCTTACCTGGCACCGATCAACCAGGGCATCCAGGCCCTGAGCAAAACCCTGCTCGGCCAACCGACCGCCGTCGACTACCCCTTGATGCCCGTCACGGTTAAAACCCCGGCCGCGCCGCTTTGTCTGTTGGCGCCTGCCAGCGCCTGCGAGGGTCAATGGCGCTGCACGCCGACCGAGGATGGCTTGAGTGCCGGTTTCTACGATGACCGCGGCCAGCTCAATGGTTTTGTCCTGCTTGGACGCCAAGCGCAAACGCAACGCAGCGCATTGCTGCAGTCCTGTCAGCACTCTCAGCAGGCAGTTGCCTGAGGCCAGACACATGAAAAACACGATCAACCTGCCTTACGACGATGCGAGTTGCGGCTGGTATGCAGCGTTGCCCGATCAACCGGCCTGCAGACGCCTGTCCGGCGAACAGCGTGCCGACTACGCCGTCATCGGCGCGGGCTTTGCCGGCCTGGCGGCGGCTCGTCGCCTGGCCGAGCATCATCCGCAAGCCCGTATCCTGTTGGTGGATGCGCAACGGGTCGCCCATGGGGCCTCAGGGCGCAACTCGGGATTCGTGATCGACCTGCCGCACAAGTTCGCCCTCGAGCATCCGGACCCCGCGCACAAACAGCGCTTGCTGTCGCTTAACCGCGCCGCGATTGCGCAGTTGGAGGGCCTGGTGCAAACCCATGGGATCGATTGCCAGTGGTCCCATGCCGGTAAATATCAAGGCGCCGTCGGCGAGCGTGGCCTGGCTTACCTGGATCATTTCGAACGCCTGATGAGCGACCTCGGCGAACCGTTCCGCCGGGCCGATAGCGCGGAGCTGGCCAAGGTGTTGGGCACCGGCCATTATCGCGGCGCCATCTACACCCCCGGCTGCTACCTGATGCAACCGGCGGCGCTGGTCACGGGTCTGGCCCGGACCTTGCCGGCCAATGTCGAGTTGCTGGAAGAATCACCCATCCAGCGCCTGGAGCGCGACGGCCGTGGCGGCTGGATCTTGCACGGCACGGCAGGGCAGATACGTACCCCGCAGTTGCTCCTGGGCACGAGTATCTTCACCCAGGAGTTCGGTTACCTGCGCAATCGCCTGTTACCCGTCATGACCTTCGCCAGCTGGACCCGTCCCCTGACCGATGCGGAGCTGGCGACCTACGGCGGCCAACTGGACTGGGGGCTGACCCCGGCGGATCACGCCGGCACCACGGTGCGCATGACCCAGGACCGCCGCCTGATTATCCGTAACACCTACAAGCACGTACCCAAATACGGTCGCAGCACCAGCGATGCCATGCGTTCGAAAGTGCAGGATGCGCACCGCAAGGCCTTCTTGGTGCGCTTCCCGCAGTTGGCGCAGGTGCCTTTCAGTCACACCTGGGGCGGCGTCTACGCGATCTCGCGTAACTTCACCAACTTTTTTGGCGAACTGGAAAACGGTGTCTATGCGTCGGCGTGCGACAACGGCGTCGGTGCCGCCTGGGGCACCATCTCCGGGACGATGCTGGCTGATCTCGCGGTGGGGGCAGAATCTGCCCAGCTCAACGATATCCGTGCGGTGACCGGCATGCCGTCGCTTAACCCGCCGGAACCCTTTCTCGGCCTGGGCGTTCGTTCGCGCATTCGCCTGGCGGCCTGGAACAGCCGGAGCGAGCTATGAGCCCGGCGGATAAAGGCTGCCGCCGGGTGCTGCGCATCGACCATCAGGACCTGGACTTTACCTTTCGAGGTGGCCCGCCAGGCGCCGCGTATGTGGCGCGAGCCCTCAACAACGAAGTCTCGCCGAACATCGGTGTGGGTTTTGCCCGCTGGGAAGGGGCGCAAGTGGCCTGGACGGTGCTGTATGACGAGGTGATTTTCGTCATCGAAGGGTGCTTCGAGTTGCAGGTCGGCGACGAGCTGTTTGCCGTCACCCCCGGCCAGTTGCTGTGGATTCCCGAAGGCACCGAACTGGTTTATGGCGGGCACGCGTTGTTCGGGTATGTGGTTCACCCGGGTAACTGGAAGCAACTGCACGGTTTGGCTTGAACCATCATTATTCAGGGAGTCGGTACGGTGATAACACTGACAAGAACCTTCGGCGCCCTCTACCTGGCCAGCTTGTTGATGCAACTGGGATCGACCTTGCTGATGACCTATCTGGCGCTGCGCCTCAATGCTTTGGGTGCGAGCGAAACGGCGGGTGGCGCGTTGATGGCCGCCAATGCCCTGGGGATGGTGCTGGGTGGCTGGGTCGGGCGCAGCCTGATCGCTCAGGTCGGGCACATTCGCACCTACGCCGCTTGCGCGGCAACGATTGCGGCGGCGGTTCTGGCCCATGAGTTCAGCACGTCCCTGGCCTTCTGGCTGGTACTGCGGGCGCTGGTGGGACTGGCCATGATGTGCCAATTGATGGTGCTGGAAAGCTGGCTCAACGACCAGGCCCGGACCGAGCAGCGCGGCGGTGTCCTGGCGCTGTACATGGTCGCCAGCTACGTCGGCATGATGCTCGGACAATTGGCCTTGAGTCTCGACGAGGGGCTGGGAATCCGTGCGCTGTTGGCTGTGGCGATGGTGTTCGCCCTGTGTTCGGTGCCGGTGGCGCTGACCCGCCGCACGCATCCCATGGCGGTACACGCGACCTCGATTGACCTGCGCTTGTTCCTGCGGCGCGTTCCACAGGCATTGGGGACGATCCTGGTGTCGGGCATGCTCAATGGCAGCTTCTACGGCCTGGCTGCGATCTATGCGAGCAAGCAAGGATTGGGCACGGCGCAGGTCGGTCAGTTCCTGGCGTTGACCATCGGTGCCGGGCTATTGGCCCAGTTGCCGTTGGGCTGGCTGTCGGACCGGCTGCCCCGGGCGAGCCTGATCCGCGCGGTGGCGGTATTGCTGGTACTCATCAGCCTGCCGCTGGGGTTCGCTCAAGCGCCATCGTTCACGACATTGCTGTGGTTCGGTGCAGGCATCGGTTTTCTGCAGTTCTGCCTGTACCCGCTGGGCGTGGCGTTGGCCAATGACAACATGGAGCCGTCCTTGCGCGTTTCGCTCTCGGGCATGCTGTTGATCACCTTTGGGGTCGGCGCCTGTATCGGGCCACTCATTGCGGGGGCGCTGATGGAAGGCTTCGGTGCGTCGAGCTTTTATTTTTTCCTCGGGGGCAGCGCCGTGTTGCTGGCCCTGTTCGTAGGGCAGGCGAAAGTCACGCTCTTGAGCGAACAGGGGGCCTGCGAAAGTACCCTGGAAACAGGCGCTTGATTGCGTCCTATTGATGCGTTTTTCTCATGAGTCGGTGACGAAAAATGGTTTGAGCGCTGGTCAGCTTTAAACGATCTTGGTGACGCTGCCAAAGGCGTAATAAACCGGAATTTACCTGCAGGTGAAACCGTCCTGGTGTCATTCGATACCAGGCGATAAGCGAACTGCGGAACATATCCAAACCCTTAAACAAAAACAAAAGGGGAAAACAATGCGTGCTCAATCCGGCCTGTTGAAAGGCCTTAATCCGAATGTGACCGTGGCTTCGATATTAGCGGTGATCATATTTGTCGTGTTCTGTGCATTTAAAGACGAGCAGGCAGCCAAGGCTTTTGAAATGGCTTCGGTGTTTATCCTGCATAACTTCAAATGGTATTACATCGCCCTGATCAGTGGCGTGCTGGGCGTACTGCTTTATATATCGATCAGCCGTTTCGGCAACTTGAAACTTGGCACCGAACAGGATGTTCCCGAGTTCAGTTTCGCCTCCTGGATTGCCATGCTGTTCAGCGCGGGAATGGGCATCGGACTGATTTTCTGGTCCGTGGCCGAACCCATGCTGCACTACGCCGACAACCCGTTTTCCAAAGGCTTGACGGACGAGTCCGCGACCCTGGCGATGCGCATCACCCTGTTCCACTGGGGCCTGCATCCATGGGCGATCTTCTCCATGATTGGCTTGAGCCTGGCGTACTTCGCCTACCGTAAAGGTTTGCCGCTGGCCCTGCGATCGCTGCTTTATCCGCTGATTGGCGATCGTATCTACGGCTGGGTCGGCCATGTGGTCGATATCATGGGGGTGGTGATCACGGCCTTTGGCGTGTCCCAGTCCCTTGGCCTCGGTGTGGTGCAGATCAATACCGGATTGCATCAGGTATTCGGTATTCCGGTCAGTGTCGGCTTGCAGTTATCGATCATTCTGTTTGTCAGTATCGTTGCTTGTATTTCGCTGTTGGCCGGACTGTCCAAGGGAATGAAGCGTATCTCCACGCTCAATATGTACCTGTCGTTCATCCTGATGCTGGCCGTGTTGGCAATCGGTCCTACACGTTACATTCTCAACCTGATGTTTGAATCCACCGGCGACTATGTGCAAAACATAGTTGGCTTGAGTTTCTGGATGGACACGCAGAAAGACAGCGAATGGCAAAACTGGTGGACGGCGTTCTACTGGCCATGGTGGATGACCTGGGGTCCTTTTGTCGGCCTGTTCATCGCGCGCATTTCCAAAGGCCGGACCATCCGTGAACTGGTGATCGGGGCGCTGGTGGTACCGACCCTAGTGACCATCCTGTGGATGTCGGTGTTCGGTGGCGCGGCGCTGAAAAACGAACAGCACGACAGGCAGGCTTACCAGGCGTCCGTCGCCAGCCAGGTGGTGACCCAGGAGCAGCCGAAGTTCGAAGGCGGCACCGTGTTGCTCGCCACCAAGAAAGAAACCACCGCGGCCATGTTCACCTTGCTGCAGTCGCTCGATGGCCAGGCCATGGGTGCCGCGCTGTCGATACTGGTTTGCGTGTTGCTGGGTGTGCATTTCGTCACCACCGCGGATGCCGGCACCCAGGTTCTGTGCACCTTGTGTGCGTTGGGCAGCACCAATCCGCCGAACTGGATCAGGCTGCTCTGGTGCATTCTCGAAGGTGCCATTGCCGCAGGGTTGTTGCTGGCCGGGGGACTCAAGGCCATTCAGATGGCAAGTATCGCCGCCGGTTTGCCGATCGCCATGTTGCTGTTGGTAATGTCCTATACGCTGATCCACAGCTTGCGCAAGGAGATGCCGAGCGTGCCGGCCTGGGCCCCAGCGCTCGATCGCCAGCCGCAGCAGGAGCGTTCTTCACAAGTGGGGCGTGAAGCTCTGGCGGCCACTGCAGCCTGATAAGCCTTGCTGAGGCATGCGTGAACATACCGCAACCGTCTGCTGCCGACACAGCTGACGGTTGCGGTTTGATGACCTCCTGCAGATTTCGAACCCTGCATTCCTACGCATTTTGTTCACAGTGTTTATCCGCCAGGGCGCTGTTTGGCGCCCGGGCAAACCCCTAGCATCGTCTCTACCGAAGGAACCCGGGCCAAGGGTTCCAGAGGTACCCATCAGCCACCCTGAACGAGACGGTGAGCCCCATGAAAAGAATCGCGATTTTCCTTGCGCTCAGTTGCATCGGTGCCCAGGCCTTTGCCGAAGAAAGCCATGCCAGAATCTCGGCCAATAAGCCACCGATCGAGACCTACACCTACGGTTCGAGACTGGACATCAAGAAGGTCATTTCCATGACTGATGTCGCGCCAGAGTGCGGTCCGGTTTCGGCGCAGATGACCTACGAAGATTCCCAGGGCCTGCGCCATGTCATGCAGTATCAAGTCATGGGCACTGGGTGCTCGAACGGTTGAGTACGGCGGTGACGATGGAGGGTCGACACTCCATCCTCAGATGTTTGTAGTGCGTTTAGATGAACGGGCAATTTTGTCATCGTCAGCCAGCAACCCGGGCAGGTAGTCCTTGAGAAACTCCACCCAGGTTTTTATTTTTGCATCGACGAATTTTCGTGAAGGGTAGATGGCAAACAGGTTCAACTCTTCAAAATGGTACTGCGGCAGAACCCGCACCAGGGTGCCTGCCTTGAGGCTGGCCACGGCGGACGCGATCGGCTGGATGCCAATGCCCATGCCGCGGGTGATGGCGACGGTCATGGCATCGGCGGTATTGACGTGAAACGGCGACACCGGTGTGTTGACGGCCTCCACGCCTTCGGGCCCCTCGAATACCCAGTGCTCGGCCGGCATCACCGTGTTGACGATTCTCAGGCAATCATGTGTGCCGAGTGAACCCGGCGTGTCGGGTATTCCTCGTTTTTCCAGGTAGGTCGGCGAAGCGCAGAGAATGCTGTAGGTGATGCCCAGCCGCTGGGCGACGAAGCCCGAGTCGGGCAGGTCGCGCGCCAGCACGATCGACATGTCATAACCTTCTTCCAGTAGATCGGGCAGCCGATTGGTCAAGGCCAGGTCAAACAGGACCGAGGGGTGTGTCTCGCGGTATTTGGCAATGGCGTCAATCACGTAGTGGTTGCCGATGGCCGACATCGCGTGAATCTTCAGGCGGCCCACGGGGGTGACCTGTGCGGTGCCTGCTTCCTCCTCCGCTTCTCGCAGTTCTTCCAGAATCTTCTCGCAGCGTTCCAGATAGCGCGTGCCGGCTTCGGTCAAGGCCAGGCGCCGGGTCGTACGGTTGATCAGGCGGGTTTGCAGGCGGGCCTCGAGACTGGAGACCGCCTTGGAAACGTTGGTCGTGGTGGTGTCCAGCAAATGCGCGGCTGCGGTAAAGCTGCCGCTCTGGGCGACCGCCAGGAAAAAACGCATGCTCTGGAATACATCCATCGTTGTCGTCTCTTGGGTCAACCAAAAAAAAGGACGGCACATGACCGTCCCCTCCAGGCCTGTCATTGTTTGCGCGGGATGAACCCCGGTACTCCGGTTTCCACTACGGAATTGAAGCGTATCCGCGTTGTGATCTCCTGGTGAATTTCCAGCATGGCCCTGTGGGGCAGGGTGGTGATATGGAAGTTTTCCTGGATATGGGCGGGTGTCGCCGAGGTGGTCAGGAACGCGACACCGCGCTGTACCGCCCAGGCCAGTGCGACCTGGGCCGGGGTTCTTTGCAAGTGCCGGGCGATGCCCAGGATCACTTCGTCCTCCAGCACGTTCGGTTCCATGCCGTGGCCCAGCGGCGCGAAGGCCAGGAGGATGATCCCGTGTTCCTTGCAGTACTCCAGCAGTTCCCATTCCGGCAGGTACGGGTGGGATTCGACTTGCACCACCGCGGGTTTGATTCGCGCCACGGCGACGATTTCTTTCAGCGCCTCCAAGGTGATGTCCGACAGGCCGATGGACCTGCAACGACCTTGATCGACCAGTTGCTCAAGGGCCCGCCAGGTGTCGATCAGGGTTACACCAGAGTCGTAGAGGACATGGCCGAAGGCATCCCTGGGGTCCTGGTCGTCCCCGGCCTGGAACGCGAAGGGCGTGTGGATCAGATAGCAATCGATGTAATCCACCTGCAGCCGTCGGCAACTGGCTTCAAAGGCCGGCAACACCCGTTCGGGGCGGTGGTTGGTGTTCCACAGCTTGGTGGTGATGAACAGGTCTTCGCGCCGGGCCTTGCCCGCGTCCATGAAAGCTTGCAGGGCAACGCCGACCGATTCCTCGTTGCGATAACGCTCGGCGCAATCGAAATGACGGAACCCGGTTTCCAGCGCGTGGGTGATCGCCTGGGTGGTGACGCCGAGGTCCTTGAACAGGGTGCCGAAACCCACGGCGGGCATCTGCCCAGAACCGTGATTGAGGGCAAACCGGGTATCTCGCAGTTCATCGTGAAAGGCTTCGTAGGACATGTCTTGACTCCAACTACCGAGGCCGCAGCCTCTACTGATACGAACGTTGTGGTGCCTGGCGGCTGGCCAACCGTTGCTCGAACACGCCGACGGAGTTGCCGCCGAGGGCTACAAAAAGCTGCACGGTGTCGAGGTATTGCGCGGTCTTGACGCGGATCTGGCTCAGCAGCGCCTGTTGATAGGCGCGCTCGGCTTCGAGCACCTGGAGCGTGCTGTTCTCGCCCAGGGCATATGCTTGCCGGTTCAGACGCAAGCTGGTGTCGGCCGCTTGCAGTGCATCCTCCTGGGCGCGAAATTCCTGCGCGTCGTGGTTGATTGCTTGCAGCGTGTCCGCGACCTGGCCGAACGAGCTGATGACGGTCTGCTGGTAGTCAGCGAGCGTGGCGTTGTAACCCTCGACGGCGGCCTGTTGTTCAGCCTTGAGGGTTCCGCCGTTGAAGATCGGCCCGGCGATTCCCACCGCGAACCCCCAGAGTGCGGCGCCGCCATTGCCTGATGCGGCCTGGGCCAGGGAGGCGGACAACGTCACCCGCGGATAGAGATTGGCGGTCGCCACGCCGACCGCGGCGCTGGCAATGTGCAGCTCGGCCTCGGCCTGGCGCACGTCCGGACGGTCGTGGGCCATTTCCGAGGGCAGGCTGACCGGCATGTTCGACGGCAAGGCAAATTCGTCGAGGTCAAAGTCCGGCGCAATCCAGTCAGCCGGGCCCTTGCCCGTCAGGATAGACAGCGCATGGCGCGCAGCATCCCGTTGCTGGGCCAGGGGCGGCAGCAACGTACGGTCCTGGGCAAGCCGGGTCTCTGCCAGCGACACATCGACCTGGGTGGTGGTGCCGCTGGCATGGGCCGCGCGCACCAGTTCGAGGTTGCGGGTGTCGTTGTCCAGCAAGGTCTCCACGGCCTGCATCTGCGCATTGGCAGAAGCCACCAGCAACGCCTGGCTGGCGACCTCGCCGGTCAGGGTCAGGTACGCGGCTTCGTAACGATGCTTTTGCAAGTCGCTAAAGGCTTGCTGCTGTTCGACGAGCCGCTTGTTGCCACCGAAGACATCGAGGTCGAAACCCACCCGCGGCCCGATTGCATAAAAGTTGGTGACCGACGGGTCCTTGGTGTTGTGCAGCCGTTGGCGACCCGCTGCCGCAGCGAAGTCGACCTGCGGATACAGCGCGCCTCGTGCCGCAGCCACCGATTGTGATGCCTGCCGTATCGTTGCATCGGCAGCGACCAGCTCCAGATTGCCGTCGATGGCCCGGCGCACCAGTTGGTCGAGCGTGGGCGAGCCAAAGGCGGACCACCATTGCCCGGTGACCTTGTTGCCCAGGGCAATGCGCTGCGAACTCCCCTGGCCAAGACGCTGCTCGGCCTGTTGATCGTAGTGTTGCGACTGGCTCGTCGGCGGGGCCTTGAAGTCAGGGCCGACGGTACAGGCAGAGAGCAAGACCATTGCCGACACTGCCGCGATTTTCGTTGGGAACAGATGACTGGATTTCATTGCACAGACTCCACGAAAATTAATTGGCCGGTATCGGTTTGCGCAGAAAGACCACCAGCGGGCTGACCACCAGCATCGCCACCAGCAGGATCTTGAACTGGCCGATAACGGCGATGAACGCGGCCTGATGGGTGATCATGTGGTTAAGCCCTTCGAGTGCCGGCAACGACATCGACGCCGTGCCCCCATGAGCGGCAGCGCGATAGGGCGTCACGTTGGCGGCCAATGCCAGGTGCATCGCCTGGGTATTGTTGAAGAAGAAAATCTGCACGATCGCTACGCCCAGGGTGCTGCCGTAGACCCGCGAAAGATTGAACAGGCCGGTCCCCTCCGCCCGAAGTGCGGGGTCAAGGGTGCTGAACGCGACCTTGGTCAGTGCCGGCATCAGCAGGCCGATGCCGATGCCCTGGATGGCCCCGGCAACCGCCACCGGCGACCAGTCCATCAAGGGCGAATAGTCGAGCATCAGCCCGTTGGCAAAGATCACCAGGGCCACGCCTGCCGCCACGAATAGCCGGCGATCGAAACGCTCGGGCACCCAGCCCATCAGCACAAACGCACCCACCAGCCCGATGCCACGCGGGATGGTCAGGGCACCGGTGGTATCTGGGGGGTAGCCGAGAATTTCATCGAGCATCGGCGAGGTCAGCGCCATGGTCGAGAGCAGCACGAAACCCACGGCGAAAAAGATCAGCGTCGACAGCACGAAATTGCGATCACGGAACAGGCGCTTGTTGAGGAAATGCGTCTTGCTGGTCAATACGTGCACCATGAACAAGTACAACCCCAGCCCACAGGCCAGTGCTTCGATCCAGATTTCCGGCGAATCGAACCAGTCCAGGCGTTCGCCGCGGTCGAGCAGCATCTGCAGGCCGATCAAGGCCAGGGTGAAACTGCCGAAGCCGAAGAAGTCGAAAGAAGGCGCTTTCTCGGGTTTTTTCTCGGCCAGCAGCAGGGCCACGACCAAAAAGATGTACGCCGACAGCGGCAGGCTGATGTAGAAGATCGGGCGCCAATCGAAGTGCTCGGCGATCCAGCCACCGATGCTCGGGCCGCTGACGATGCCCAGGAGCACGATGGCGGTCCAGGTCGCACCAAATTTCATGCGCTTCTCGGGCGCCAATGTCTCCATGGCAATCGCCATCGACAGGGGCGCCAGCACGCCACTGGCCAGGCCCTGGATGATCCGCGCAGCGATAAATTGCAGCGGCGTCGTGGCCACCGTCGCGAGCAGCAAGCCGAGGACGAAGACAGCCAGCGCGGCTTGATAGACAAGCTTCAGGCCAAGACGTCCGGCAAGCCACTGGGCAATCGGCAGGGTGATGGCGCTCGCCGCGAGGTACGCCGTGAAAATCCATCCGGCCTGGTCGTCAGTCATCGACAGGGTGCCTTGAATCAGCCGCAGCACCGCATTGGGCAGCGGCAGGTTGGCGGACTGCATGTAAGTGGCGAGCAGCACCGCCAATCGGAGCGAGTGCGCACGGCCCGGATCCGCGGATGTCTGTGCATGGGCGTTCATCAGAAGTTACCTGCGGTCAGCAGCGACTTGAGCGGGTGCCACCATGGCGTGCGATGCCCGGTATCGACCTCGACCGTGGCACTGGTGCCGGAAAACAGTGGCAGGGCAGGGTCCGCGTCATCCAGTTCGAGGCGAACCGGTACCCGCTGGACCACCTTGACCCAGTTACCGGTGGCGTTTTCCGGCGGCAGCAGGGCGAAGTCCGACCCGGCGCCGGGGCTCATGCTGGTCACGTGGGCCTTGAACACGTGCCCGGGGTAAGTGTCGATGCTGATGCGCGCTTCCTGGCCTGCTCGCATGTGCGTAACCTGGGTTTCCCGGAAGTTGGCCTCGACCCAGATCTCATGGTCGCTGATCAACGCGAAGGCTGGCGCACCGCTGTTGAGGTAGTTGCCCACCTGCAAGTCGTCGACCTTGGCAACTATGCCGTCAGCAGGCGCATAGACCGTGGCGTAGGCAAGGTACAGCTGCGCTTCATCGAGCTGCGCCTTGGCTTCACGCACCGAAGGGTGACTGTCGGCCTCGATGTTCGGGTTGCCGTCCAGGGCGACGACGGTGCTGGCGATCTGTTGTTCGATCGAGGCGATGCGTTGCCGAGCGATCTTCAGGTCGGTTTCCGCGCGCTCATAAATGGCCCGGGAAACAAAGTCGGTCGCAACCAGCGCTTTCTTGCGGGCGAATTCCTTCTGGTCGAAGTCCGCTGACTCTTTGGCCGATTGCAGTTCTGCCTGCTGTTGACGGTAGCTGGCCTTGAGCCCATCGATGCGCAGCCGCGCGACACTCAGTTGCGCTTGCGCACGATCGATTGCGATATGCAGGGGCTTGGGGTCGAGGCGAAACAGCACTTGGCCCTTGCTGACCTTCTGGTTGTCCTGGACGGCGATGTCCACGACCTGCCCGGAAATCCGTGCATTGACCGAGGCCTTGGCCACCCGGGCGTAGGCGTTATCGGTGGTAACGAAGGGTTCGCCAGCCACGTAGTACGCATAGCCAATGACAGCGAAAAGGGTAGGCAGGCCCACCATGAGCCAGGGCCGCAGCTTCTCCTTAAGGGGTTTGTTGATCGGGGACTGGGCCTCATAGGCCTGCGAAGCCGTGATGTCGAAGGATTGATTCATGATCGAATGCACCTTTAACCGGGAAGGCGGGCCTGCAGCAATCGCGTGGCACCGACGTCAATGAATGTTTTGGTAAAGAAACCCGCAGGTGCTTGGGAGGATCGCTCCGGTACCGTTGTTTCGTCGCTGCAACACCCGGTTTGAGCTGCGCTTGAACAAACATGAATCAAGGAATTTGTGGTTCCTTATTTTTGTGCGATTGTGTAAAAATATCCCCGCATCCACCTTCCTGCAAGGATTTTATACGACATGGCACAAAATAAAGTGACAGCGGGCAAAGGCCGCGGCCGACCCCGCGCGTATGACCCGCAGACAGCGTTGCAACAAGCGCTCGGTGTGTTCTGGAGCACTGGCTATTCCGGCGCCTCCCTGGACAGCATCGCCACCGCGGCCGGGATGAATCGCCCCAGCCTCTATGCGGCCTTTGGTGACAAACATGCGCTGTACATCAAGGCGCTCGAGCAGTACTGGGAGTTTGCCGCCGCCGACATGCAGGCCGCGCTGGCCGACAACCAACTGACGTTGTGCCAGGCGCTGATGCGTTTCTACGAGGGACAGTTGTCGATCTACTTTTCGGGCGACGGTCAGCCACGTGGCTGCTTCGCGATTGGCACGGCGACCACCGAGGCTGTCGAGGATCCGCAGATCCGAGCGGTGCTCAGTGATCGCCTGAGCAGGTTGGATGCCGATATGGAGGCGCGCCTGCGCAGGGCCATTGCATCTGGCGAATTAAAAGACGATGTCGATGCAGGAGCCCTGGCGGTGCTCGCTTCATCGCTGCTGCACAGCATTTCGATCCGTGCGCGAGCCGGCAAGTCGCGTGAGGAATTGACGGCGCTCGCACGTAATGCGGTCGGTGTGATCTGCGGTGAGTGAAGGGCTCGACGATATACTGGCGCCACAATTGGACGTGGTTTTTTGCGGCATCAACCCAGGCGTGACTGCCGCGGCCCAGGGGCATCATTTTGCCGGTCGGGGCAATCGTTTTTGGCGCACATTGCACCTCGCCGGTTTTACGTCACATCAACTTCAGCCGGAGCAAGACCAGGACATTCTGCGCCATGGCTGTGGTTTGACCGCCGTGGTCCAGCGGCCGACGGCGCGGGCGGACCAGCTGTCGGCCCATGAATTTGTCGCGGCCGCGGCGGCTTTCGAACAAAAGATCGCCGGTATTGCGCCACGTTTCGTGGCGTTTCTCGGTAAGGCGGCGTACTGCGCCTTGTCCGATCAGCGCGACGCTGCCTGGGGACCGCAGCCGAAGACATTCGGCAATGCCGCGGTCTGGGTCCTTCCCAACCCCAGCGGGCGAAATCGTGCCTTTTCCCTTGAGCAATTGGTCGCTGCGTACAGCCAACTGTATGTTGCACTGGGCGCGCGCCTGTTTTAGCGCGAGAGTCCAGAAAAGTCTTGGGTGTGCACCAAGGACGCGCCTGACGCCATTTTTTCCGGCCCTGAATATCGCTCGCCCAGACCCGTTCCGTGGCTCTGTGTGGCAGTGATCGGCTGTCCGATGGGAGGCGATCTACGCCGACGCTCGACGGCATCTTCGTTGCATTGGTTTATGTGTGCGATGGGTGATTTGACGGCGTTTTTATAAGAGGCCACTGCATGCATAAACACTTGCTGTCTCTGACAATTCACTTAGGCTGCTTGCGGCGTTTTTTTGACGTTATCCGCCGCCGTTTTATATTTCTATTTATTATTGTGACGTGCTATTGACGTACTGGCTATCTGCTTATAGGCTCCATTTAGCCTGATTCAGATTTCCTCAATCGACTCATCCCAAACCCTCAGCGCAGGGAGGCGGTTATATGCGGACGACAGTTTTCATTAAGTTGATTGTGTTATTTGCGACTCTGAATGGAGTAGCCGTTGCCACTGCCCAAGCAGCCAATTTGCCCTATGAAATTAGTCGCATAAGTAGCGCTTGCGAGGGTGCAAGGACTCAGGCAGCCGTGGCTTCGACCGAAGCTGCGACTGCGGCGTCGACGAGCCTTGGTACAGTCCATGGTGGCTCTTCGCTAGATGCCATAAGTGCCAAAATTTCCAACGCTGATAATGGATCCAAGTCGGGAGTAAATGCTTCCGTCAATAGTTCAGCATGCGACGGTTTAATGACGGAAGTTGCCAAGCAGCCGTTCGCGATTAATTCAGTACAAGACAAGGGGCTGGCGGGTGATTCGGCGTTTCACGACACTCAGCCCAATGCAGTCCCGGTCTCTGCGGTTGTATGGTTATTCTCTTCCGCACTATTAGGTTTCATCGTTGTCGCCAATAGGCGCAAGATTTAAGTGTGAGTTTTGCGAAATAGTTTTTCTTGTGGGTGCTACAGGCCTAAAGAGGACGCTGATTGTAACGGTTGATCCTCATTAGATGAGCTAACCAGGCGGAGGATTCCAGATGCTGCGTTTAATGTTACCTGCACTGTGTGCGCTGGCGATCTTGCCCGGCGTGGCCCGTGCCGCCGAAGACAACTCCTATCTCCTGAACGCTGGAGACAAGGTTGAAGTGTCCATTTGGGGCGAGCCAGCGGAAAAAATAGAGCGCGTAGATGTGCTGCCCAATGGCTACATCACTTTGAAGCTGGCGGGGCCGGTCAAGGTCAAAGGGCTTGATACGGCTCAAGCTGAAAAGATAATCACTGAAAAACTCACGAAATATTATCCCGATCCGGTAGTCAGCGTTGTGGTAACCGAGGCCAAGGGCAATGTCGTCTATGTCCAGGGCAAGGTAATCAAGCCCGGCAAGGTGCAGATGAACGGTGAGACCGATGTGCTGCAAGCCTTGAGCGAGGCTGGCGGGTTGGACAAGTTCGCTGACAAGGACGAAATCAAGCTCTTGCGGCGCGAAGGGAAAAAACAGAAAGTACTGCTCGTCAACTACGACGATCTGATCGCCGGACGTGACATGTCCACTAACTTTGAACTTCAGGCCGGCGATACGCTGGTCGTTCCCTGACATTGCGCGATGCATTAAGGATTAACTTGCGTTCATTGCAAACAACCGGAGTGGTGATGGCAATATTGACTTTGCCATGTTCCGGCATGACCTACGCCGGCGCCTGGCAGTCGGCAGTTGCGCTGCCCATGACAGTCGAGCACGACAGCAATCCATTGCTCTTGACGAGTGACGAGAAAGCGATCACGCGAACGATCATTGCCCCCGATTACACGCTGGTGGGTAATTTTGATCGGGACCAGTGGAAGTTTGGCCTCGGTGTCAATGTGGAGCGCTCGTCCGATACCGACGTCGTGTCCAATCGAGAAGACCCGAGGCTATCGTTTGGTTGGCAGCGTGAGACCGAAAAGGGTGGCTATGGACTCACGGCGAGATACATCGAGAGTTCGACGCTTTCCACTGAAGTCCAGCAAACCGGTGTCACAGACTCGACCGATGGCACGCAAAAGCTCTCGAACATCGGCGGTAACTGGCGATCCGCGGTGACCGAGCGCAGCAGCCTGGTCGACGAAATCGACCTCACCCATGTCGAATACGACACCGCCTCGCTGACCAACTACGATGAGCTGACCAACCGTCTCAGCTGGCTTTATCAATGGAATGAGCGGGTCGAACTGTTCACCCGATTCGAAGCGACGCGTTATGAGCCCAAGTACGACACCAGCACCCTGGGCTCCTCGAACAGCTACACCCCGGTGGTCGGCGTGAACTACCAGATCTCCGAGCGGTTTACGGGATCTGTGTACGGCGGTATGAACAAGGTATCCAACAGCAACAGTGGTCCCACTGGCCAGGGTGGCGTGAGCCTGCGTTACACCGGTGAGCGTGTCGAGACCAATGCCGAAGCCAGTCGCAGCACGATCGCCAACGGGGAGAACGGCCTGGTCGAGTCCGATGAGCTTCGGGGTAACTGGAGTTATCTACTCGACGAGACCAGTCGTGTCGGTGTTGATGGCTCCTGGCAAAAAACCAAAGGGGACGCGCCCAGTACCTTTCGCACATACGGCGCGTTTGTGAGTCGCGAGCTCTCGCCTTTTTGGCTTGCACGCCTATCCTTCACCTACAAAGAGCGCGAGCGAGACGGCTTGCCAAATGCCGATGCCAACATCATAGGGATGACCTTGATCTATAGTCACCCCGACTTCTGACCTTCAGCAGCGTGGTATTTATGTCCTCTGAATACGAAATGTCGGTCAACGACTACATTGCAGTAATCAAGCACCGGGCCTGGCTGTTGATTGTGACGGGGGCCGTGATAATCGGGGCGGCTGTATTGGTGGCGACCTCCATGCCACCGATCTATCAGTCGTCCGGAACTATCCTGGTGGAATCTCAGCAGATTTCGCCGGACCTGGTGGCGGGGAACAATAATACCTTTGCTGACGAGCGCATCGAAGTCATCCGCCAGCGTGTGATGACCCGTGAGCACTTGGAGGCGATCATCAACAAGTACAATCTTTTCGAAACGGGCAGCCGGCGCCTGACCCTGACCGAAAAGATCGAAGAGATGCGCAATGCGATTTCCGTCGCCCTGGTCAGTGCGGCGGTGAAGGGGCGAGGCGAGGTAACGATTGCCTTCCGCCTTGCCTTCGAGCACAGGGAGCCAGAAGTCGCGAACGAAGTGGCCAACGAACTGGTGACGCTGTTCCTCAATGAGAACATCAAGCAGCGTACCGAGCGCGCCAGTGAAACCACGGAGTTCCTGACCCAGGAGGCGAACAAGCTGCGCACTGAACTGGAAGTGCTGGAGAACAAGCTGGCGGACTTCAAGCAAGCCCATGGCAACGCGTTGCCTGAGCATCAGGAACTGCGCATGAACATGTTGTCGCGCTCTGAACTCGAGCTCAAGGATATCGACCGTGACTACAAGGCGGCCAACGAGGATTTGCGCTTCCAGGACCTGGAACTGTCGGCGGCCCATGCCGGTCTGTCGATCAAGCAGGGCACGGCAGGTGCGGCCGCTGAACCGGTAGAGGATCTGGCCAGCCTCAAGGCCGAGTACGCCCGGCTGCTGACGATCTACACCGAAGCCCACCCGGATGTTCGGACGGTCAAACGCAAGATCGCCGCCATGCAGGCCAGTCAAGGTCGCGGCGGTTCCGTCACGCCGGTCAGCCTGGACGTTGCCAGGGTCCAGGCGCGCATTGCCGCCTCGGAACAGCGCATGCGATCGCTGGCCGCGCAGAAGCAGCAGTTGTTGGACAAGATCGCGACCCTGGAAAGCCAGATTCTCGAGGCGCCGCAAGTGGAACGTGGCCTGGTCACGCTGATGCGCGACCATGAAAACGCACGCAAGAAATACGAAGAAATTCGCACCAAGGAGATGAGTGCGAAGATTACCGAAAGCCTGGAGCAGGAAAACAAAGCCGAGCGTTTTGTGCTGCTCGAAGCGCCGCTGATGCCGGAAAAACCGGTACGGCCGAACCGCAAGAAAGTCGTGGCCCTGGGCTTTGTCCTTGCGCCGGTAGGGGCGGGTGCACTGGTGATGTTGCTGGAGATGCTGAGCCAGCGGGTACGGGGTGTCGACGCGCTAACCAGTGTGCTGGGCAGGCGCGTACTGGTTGCCATTCCCTACATTCATACCCAGGCGGAACTGGCTCGTCGCAAACAGTGGCGAACGATACTGGTGCTCTGTGGCGTCTTGATGATCGTGGTCTCTCTGGTGCTCCTGCACTTCTTCTACATGCCACTGGATCTGCTGATGTTCAAGGCTCTGGCGCGGTTTGAATAAGGAATATTGCGATGGAAATTATTAAGCCACCTCTGGGTAAGGGCGAACAATCGCCTTCGTCAGGCCTGGTGCTCTCTTCATCCGGACAGCCTGCACCGCTCAATGCGCTCAGTTACGTACAAACCAAGGTTGTACCGTTGCGGGCCGAGCACCTGGAGCGCCATCGCATTGTCGCCTACAACAAGAATTCGAACATGGGCTGGGCGTTCGATCTGCTGCGTACCCAGGTCTTGAAGGCCATGGAGGAGAATGGCTGGCGCACGCTCGCCATCACCTCGCCGACGCCGGAGGCGGGCAAGTCGGTGTTGGCGATCAACCTGGCAATGAGTATCGCGCACCACACGACCAAGACGGCGCTGCTGGTGGATTTCGATCTGCGTTGTCCCAAGGTCGGTAGCTACCTGGGGCTGCCGATGGAAAAATCGCTCAATGAATTCCTGACCAACGAAGCAGAGCTGCAAGAAGTCCTGGTCAATCCGACCTTGCCGCGCTTTGTGGTCTTGCCGACGCGCGAACCGATTCCGCTCTCCACCGAGGTGCTGTCTTCGCCGGTGGTGGGCGATTTGATCGTTGATCTGCGCGAACGCTACAACTCTCGAGTTGTGATCTTCGATTTGCCGCCGGTGCTGAGTTCGGATGATGTGATAACTATCCTGCCCAAGTTCGACTGTGTCTTGCTGGTGGTTGCCAATGGCATGAATACCAAGAAAGAGATCGAGGAGAGTCTGCATCATCTGGGCAGGGCGAACCTGATTGGTACGGTGCTGAACAAGTCGGGGCCGGCGAAACGGCCTTACTAGGAATTGCCGCACGGCTCGCGGTTGTCCCCGATCAACTGTGGGAGCGAGCCTGCTCGCGAAGGTGGCCTGACGGCCGACCTATTGTTCGTTGTCTGAGTTCATATCCATTGGTGCGGTAAAGGCTGGATTTCGCTTTTACCTTAGGAGCCAGGCTTGCCGGCGAAGGCGTCCTGGCGGCCAATGGGGATTTGTGACTGAGTACATATCCATTCCTGCGGTAACGGTCACTTATGGTTTCGCCCTTA